>CAYUDA010000090.1:0-6430 GCA_964443425.1 uncultured Acidimicrobiaceae bacterium | reverse complement strand
TAGTCGAGGCGGCTGGTGAGGCCGGCGAAGTCGCCGGTGCCGTCGCCGTCGCCGTCGCAATAGGCGTACACCGGGACTTCGTAGAAGACGGCGGTCTTGTACCAGGGAGCGAGCATCACGATCCAGTCTACGAAGCCGTTCACGGCGCCGACGGTTCTAGTCTGCGGCCGGTGAAGGTGTGGGGAGCGATCGTGGCGGCGGCCGTCGGGTGGGGTACCACCGGCGTCGCCACCCGCGCCGCCCTCGAGGACGGCGTCCCTCCCTACGCCATGGCGACGATCCGGGCCCTCCTCACCGCCGTCTTCATCTACGGGTACCTGCGGGCGCGCGGGGTCGTCCCTCCGGGGAATCGCCGCCAGTGGATGACGGGGCTGGTGATGGGGATCACCAACCTGGCGGTGCCGTTCGTGCTCTTCACCCTCGCCTACCAGTACGCCTCGGCCGGCTTCGTCGGCCTGCTGGTTGCGCTCATCCCGATCGGGACCGCCATCGGCGCCCACTACCTCCTGGCCGACGAGCCGCTCCACCTCGCCAAGATCGTGGGGCTCACGGTGTCGCTGCTCGGGGTAGGGGTGCTCGTCACCTCCGGGGACAGCGGCCTCGCCTCCGGCGGCCGGCCCCTGATGGCGGTGGCCCTCTCCCTCGGCGCCGTCGTCGCCGCGTCGTTCGCCGGCGTCTACGCCAAGCGCCACGTCGGGAGCTACAACCCGGTCGAACTCACCGGCATGCAGTTCGGGACCGGCGCCGCCATCCTGGTGGTGGCGACCCTCGTCGCCGAGGGCATGCCGCCCGCCATCTCGGCCTGGGGATGGTTCCTCCTCGTCTACATGGCGATCTTCGGCTCCGTCATCCCCTACACGTTCTTCTACTGGCTGCTCGGCCACGTCACCGTCACCAAGGCGTCGCTGATCGGGTATCTGGTTCCGCTCGTTGCGTTGCTGTCCGGGGCGCTGCTCCTCGACGAGCGGATCCAGGTCGGGATCGTGCTCGGCGGGATCCTCATCCTCGGCGGGGTGATCCTCACCGACCGCTCCGAACGAACCCCACGGCCGACCGTGCCGGTGAGGTAGGGGACTCGCTTCTCGCTCGGGCCCGTACTATTGCGCCATGTCGCAACGTCCCCGCAACGAGGCCGCCATGCTCACGCTGCGCCTGGTGCGCAAGCTGGTGGTGGCGGTGATCGGGCTCGTCACCATCCTCATCGGCATCGCGGGACTGTTCCTCCCCATCCTGCCCGGCATGTTCCTCATCGTCGCCGGGCTCGCCATCCTCGCCACCGAATTCGCTCTGGCGCGGCGTGGCCTCGACGCCATCCGCACCCGGTTCCGGCACCTGGTGGAGCGATACCGCTGAGCGATCGCGCCAACCCGGACGAACCACTAGCCTCCTGGCCTGACATGGCAGACCCGATCATCACCACCACCAGCCTCGGCCATGCCTACGGCAACATCGTGGCGCTCCATCACGTCGACCTCGAGGTCCCCCCGGGCCGGGTCGGGCTGGTCGGCGCCAACGGGGCGGGCAAGACCACCCTCATCAAGATCCTGCTCGGGGTGCTCCACCCCACCGTCGGCGCCACCACCGTCTTCGGCGCCGACCCGCAGACCGACCCCACCGTGGTGCGGGCCCGTCTCGGCTACATGCCGGAGGGGAGCTGCCTCCCGATCCACCAGACCGCCGCCGACTTCATCGTCTACGCCGCCGAACTGGCGGGGATCCCGCCCCGGGCGGCCCGGCAACGAGCCTCCGACGTGCTCACCCTCGTCGGTCTCCACGAGGAACGGTTCCGTTACCTCGGCGAGTTCTCCACCGGCATGAAGCAGCGGGCCATCCTCGCCCAGGCGATCGTGCACGACCCGAAGTTGGTGTTCCTGGACGAACCGACCGCCGGGCTCGATCCGGAAGGTCGCGACGAGATGCTCGACCTCATCTCCCGCCTCGGCGACTTCGGCATCAACGTGCTCGTCTCCTCGCACGTGTTGCCCGACATCGAACGCACCTGTGACTGGATCGTCATGCTCGACGGGGGCCGGGTGCTGCGCACCGGGCCGCTCCAGGGGCTCACCGACACCGGCACGATCGAGATCGAGCTGGTGGACGACCCGGGGCCGGTGGCCGCCGCCCTCAGCGCCCGGGGTGCGACGGTGGAGATCGACCACGCCACGATCCTGTTCAGCCTGCCCGGTGGCGACGCCTTCCTGGCCGCCCGCGACGTGCTCGCCGACACCGGGGCCGGGCTGCGCCGCCTCGGGCCCAAGACCACCACTCTGGAAGACATCTTCCTCGATGAGGAGGGTGGGGCGTGAGCGACCGCGGCGTCGTCTTCGACCTCGGCTACGTCCCGCATGAGGGTCCCCGCCTGGGACGCCTCGGGGCGGTGCGTGCCGTGATCAAGGACGGGGTGCGGCGGGTGCTCGGCCTGCGGCGCAAGGCGCGGCGCAAGGTGATGCCCTGGTTGCTGTTCACACTCGCCCTGCTCCCGGCGGCGGTGTTCGTCGGGCTGGCCTTCTTCGTCGGCAACTTCTCGCCGGAGGCGGACAGCCCCTTCGGCGGCCACGCCGAATACATCTCCCTCGTCGGCACGTTGGTGATGCTGTTCATCGCCCTCGCCGGACCCGAACTGCTCATCCCCGATCGGGAGGAAGGCGTGCTGGCGGTCTACAGCTCCCGGCCCCTCACCGTCGGCGACTACCTGCTGGCGCGGGCCGGGGCGATGGTGATCGTCGTCGCCGGCTTCATGATCCTTCCCAACCTCCTCATGTACGTCGGGTTCGCCGCCCTCAACGACGCCGGTTTCGCCTCGACCCTGGTCGGGAACTGGGCCGACCTGCTGCGCATCCTGGGCGCGACCGCCGCCTACCTCTTCGGCTTCGGCGCCCCGGCCCTGCTCGTCGCCACCTACGCCAAACGCAACGGCCCCGCCACCGGCGTCTACCTGGCGATCCTCATCGGATCGACCGGGCTGGCGGAGGGGCTGAGCCAGGCCGCCGACATCCCGGGGGGACGGTGGGGATCGCTGCTGGCGCTGCTCCAGCACCCCGAGATCGTGCGCGCCTGGATCTTCGGGCGCACCCCCGACCCGGGCTCGATCCCGACCGATGCCGGGTTCGACCCGTGGGTGTCGCTCGCCGTCATCGTCGCCGTCACCCTGCTCACCGGGTATCTGATCCACCGCCGCTACCGGAGGTTGATGTGACCGACGCCGCCGTCGCCGCCAACCCGGCGCTGGTCGCCGACGCCACGGTCGAGGTGACCAGGGTGTCGAAGTGGTTCGGCCACAAGGTCGCCGTCTCCGACGTCACCTGCTCGTTCGGTCCGGGGCTCACCGGCCTGCTCGGCCCCAACGGGGCAGGGAAGACCACCTTGCTCCGGATGATGTGCGGCCTCACCGTCCCCTCCGAGGGCACCCTCACCATCGATGGTCAACTCCCTCGGCAACACGTGGAGGTGTACCGGCGCCTCGGCTTCGTGCCCGAGGAGGCGGCGGTGTACGGGGCGCTCACCGGGCGCCAGTTCGTCGAGTACGCCGCCCGGCTCACCGGACTCCCCGATCGCAAGGCGGCCACCGAGCGGGCCATCGCCGTCGTCGAACTCGAGGACGCCGCCGACCGGGTCATCGGTGGCTACTCCAAGGGCATGCGGCAGCGGGTCAAGGTGGCGGCGGCGCTGGTACACGAGCCGGAGATCCTGGTGCTCGACGAGCCCCTCAACGGCACCGACCCGATCCAGCGGGCCCACCTCATCGCCCTCTTCCGCCGCCTCGGAGACCAGGGACACACCGTCATCGTGTCGTCTCACGTGCTGCAGGAGGTCGAGCGCATGACCGACCGGGTCATCGCCATGGTCGACGGCAAGCTCGCCGCCGCCGGCCACATCGGCGCCATCCGCCGCGCCATGTCCGACATCCCCTACCGGGTGCTGATCGAGACCGACGACGCCCGTCGCCTCGGCGCCGCCCTGGTCGGCAGTGAGGTCGTGTTCGGCGTCACCGTCGACGGCGCCGCCCTCCGGGTGAAGACCACCGACCTCGCCTCGCTGGGCCGGGCGATCGCCGGCTTGGCGCGCGACCTCGACGTGCGCCTCACCCGCTTCCGACCCGAGGACGAGTCGCTCGAGAGCGTCTTCCGCTACCTGGTGAGGCGCCGATGACCGCCGTGCTCGCCATCACCCGCATGACCGTCCGCCAGGTGCTCGGGGTGCGCCGCCTCATCGGCCTCACCCTGCTGGCGATCGCCCCCGCCGGCATCTTCTTCCTCAGCTCCTCCCGCAGCGACCCGAGCGGCGTCGCCGAGGGCCTCGCCGGAACCACCGTCGGGGCCTTCATCAACCTCGTCGTCCCGGTCGTGACCCTGATCATGGCGTCCTCGGTACTCGGCGCCGAGCGCCGCGACCAGACGCTGTCGTTCCTGGTGCTCCGTCCCCTTTCCCGCCTCTCCATCGCCGCCGCCAAACTGGCCGCCGCCTTCGCCACCGCCTTCACCCTCACCGGACTCGGGGCACTGGCGCTGGGAATCCTGGCGCTCATCCGGCTCAACGACGCCGGCTACATCGCCCCCCTCCTGGTCGGCACCGCCATCGCCACCCTCGCCTACGCCGCCATCTTCATGCCGCTCGGTTACATCACCGAGCGCGCCACCCTCATCGGCCTCGCCTACGTCTTCGTGTGGGAGAACGGCATCGCAGGGGCCCTCGAGGGACTCGCCGGGCTCTCCCCATGGCGGCTCGGCTTCTCGGCGATGGTGGACCTCGCCCCGCCCAGCTTCGGGCCGGCCATCGGCGACATGCGCAGCTTCGCCCTCGGCAACCTGCAGCCGGGCGCCGGCGGCTCGGCCATCAAGGTGCTGGTGCTCGGCCTGCTGTCGGTGCTGGTCACCGGCTGGATCCTGCGACAGCGCGACCTCGCCTAGGCGTCTCCCGCCGCCCGAACCCCGGGTCTCGGCGGCGACGAATGCAGGGGCGCAACGGTTGATCGCGGCTACCTTCATCCCGTGACGACACATCGGATCCCGTCGCTGGGGCGCCGCATGGGAACCGCGGCGCTCATCGTCTCCGGGGGGGTACTCCTGTCCCGCATCCTGGGCCAGGTACGCGACGTCATCTTCGCCTCGATGCTGGGCGCCGACGGCGTCACCGACCAGTACGTCGCCGCCTTCACCATCCCCGACTTCCTCAACTACCTGCTGGCCGGCGGCTTCCTCTCCATCACCTTCATTCCGATCTTCTCCCGCTACCTGGCCGAAGACGACGAGGACGGGGGCTGGGCCGCCCTCACCGCCATCATCCGGCCGATCGCGGTGGCGATCACGTCGCTGGTGGTGATCGGGGTGCTGCTCGCCCCCACCATCATCACCCTGCTCTTCCCCCGCTTCACCCCCGAGCAGATCGACGCCACGGTGCATCTCACCCGCATCGTGCTGCCGGCCCAGCTCTTCTTCGTCGTCGGGGCCCTCTTCACCGCGGTCCAGTACACCAAGGGGGTCTTCACCATCCCCACCCTGGCCCCCATCGTCTACAACCTCGGCATCATCGGCGGCGGGATCGGCTACGCGCTGGTGGTGGGCGAGGCCGACCCGGAGGGGTTCGTGTGGGGGGCGCTCGCCGGGGCATTCGTCGGCAACTTCGCCCTCCAGTGGTGGGGGGCCCGCCGGGTCGGGATGCGGTTCAGCCGCGGGTTGTCGTGGCGCCATCCCGCCCTCCGTGAGTACCTGCTGATCGCGCTGCCGCTCATGATCGGGCAGTCGATCGTCGTACTCGACGAGACCTTCATGCGCGTCTTCGGCCAGTACGTCGGGAGCGGCGCCCAGACCGAGCTGCGCTACGCCCGCCAGACGATGCTGGTCCCCGTCGGCGTCATCGCCCAGGCCGCCGCCGTCGCCGCCTACCCGTTCCTGGCCCGCCTCTTCGCCGAAGGCCGGATCGAGACGATGAAAGCCACCGTGGACAAGGCGCTGCGTTACGTGGTGGTGCTCGCCATGGTCGCCACCGGGCTGGTGGCCGCCATGAGCACCCCCATCGTGCGGGCCCTCTTCCAGCGCTACCAGTTCACCGCCTCCGACACCGCCGCCACCTCTGCCGCCCTCTTCTGTTACGCCTTCGCCATCCCGCTGTGGGGGATCCTGCAGATCCTCAACCGCGCCTTCTACGCCCGGCGCGAGATGTGGACCCCGGTAGTGGTCGGCACCGCCGCCACCCTCGCCGCCATCCCCATCTACGCCATGCTGCAGAACGCCTACGGGCTGCGCGGGGTGGCGATCGCTTCGGCTCTGGTGGGTCTCGGCTTGTTGTTGTTGCTCTTGCGTTGGTCGGGTCGTTTGAAGAAGAGGCGCCGAGGGCCGGTGCATACGGAGATGGAGGACTTGTGGGCCGCGGCGGGAAAGAAGGATCTGCCCCCACCCGACATGACGGTCACTACACTGCGGCTGGAAGACGC
>CAYUDA010000089.1:0-6464 GCA_964443425.1 uncultured Acidimicrobiaceae bacterium | reverse complement strand
GGCGACGGCCTCGAGCAACGGCGGTCCGGTGTTCGAGATGATCGTGACCCTCGACGACCCGAGCGCGGCGGGGGACCTCGACGAGGCCCCGGTCAACGTCGAGATCGTCACCGACCGGGCCGAGAACGTGGTGGCGGTCCCGGTGGCGTCGCTGCTGGCCCTCGCCGAAGGTGGCTACGCGATCGAGGTCGACCGCGGCGACGGCTCCACCCAGCTCGTCGGCATCGAAACCGGGTTCTACGCCGACGGCCTCGTCGAGGTCACCGGTGGCGCCATCGAGCCGGGCGATCGGGTGGTGGTGCCGTGACGGCAACCATGACGGAGGACGCGGTTCCCCAGGCCGCCGGTGACGACGTCGTCCTCTCTCTTCACGACGTCGTCAAGGAGTACCCGACCATCCCACCGGTGCGGGCCCTCGCCGGGGTGTCGTTCACCATCAGGAGCGGCGAACTCTGCTCGGTCGTCGGCCCATCGGGGAGCGGCAAGTCCACCCTGCTGCACATCATGGGGACCCTCGACCGGCCGACCTCGGGGGAGGTGATGGTTGCCGGACATACCGTGTCCCGCCTCTCGGACGGGAACCTCTCCGCCCTCCGGTCTCGCCACATCGGGTTCGTGTTCCAGCAGTTCTTCCTCCTCAGCAGCTACTCGGCGCTCGACAACGTCGCCGACGGTCTCCTCTATACCGGGATGCCGATGGCGGAGCGGCGTGACCTGGCGATGGAGGAGCTGCGACGGGTCGGTCTCGCCAATCGGGTCGATCACGACGCCGCCACCCTCTCGGGCGGTGAGCAGCAGCGGGTCGCCATCGCCCGTGCTCTCGTCGGGAGCCCCGCCATCGTGCTGGCGGACGAGCCGACCGGGAACCTCGACTCCAAGTCCGGTGCCGCCATCGTCGAGCTGATCGAAGAGCTCAACGCCGGGGGCACCACCATCGTCGTCATCACCCACGACCACGACATCGCTCGTCACTTCCCCCGCTCCATCGGGTTGCGGGACGGGAAGGTCGAGTACGACACGGAGGTGGTCTGATGGCGGCGGTTCCGCTCATCCCGAGCCGGCTGCACGGCGCCGACATCGCCCGCACCGCCAGCGTCGGTCTCCACACCCGGAAGCTCCGGGCGGCGCTGTCTGCTCTCGGGATCATGATCGGGATCGCCGCCATGGTGGGGGTGCTCGGGCTCTCCGAGTCGTCCAAATCGGACCTGCTGGCGCAGCTCGACCGGCTCGGCACCAACCTGCTGACGGTGCAGGCGGGCACCGGGATCGGGCTCGGGAGCGGGGAACTTCCCGCCGAGGCGGCCGGGATGATCGCCCGCATCCAACCGGTCGAGACCACCAGCTCCATCAGCACTGCCTCGGCCAGGGTGTACCGCAACGACCTCATCCCGAGCGGGCAGAGCTCCGGCCTCACCGTCCAGGCGGTCGACCTCAACCTGCTCGACACCCTGGCCGGATCGGTCGCCGACGGGAAGTTCCTCGACGAGGTGAGCGGCGCCTACCCGACGACGGTGCTCGGTTCGGTGGCGGCCGAGCGGCTCGGCATCCGGGAAGTGACCGGGACCCAGCAGGTGTGGCTCGGTGACCAGTGGTTCACCGTGATCGGCATCCTCGACCAGTTCGAGCTCAACCCCGACCTCGACCGGGCTGCTCTGGTGGGGATGGGGGCCGCTGCCACGTATCTCGACAGCGACAACGTCCCGTCCTCCATCATGGTGCGGACCGACCCGGCCTACGTCGACGACGTCATGGGCGTACTCGCCGCCACCGCCAACCCGGAGAACCCCGACGAGATCGAGGTCGCCCGGCCCACCGATGCCCTCGAAGCCAAGCAGGCCGCCGACGACGCCTTCACCGCCCTCTTCCTCGGCCTCGGGGCGGTGGCGCTGCTGGTGGGCGGGGTGGGCATCGCCAACGTGATGGTGATCTCGGTGCTGGAGCGCCGCTCCGAGATCGGGTTGCGTCGCGCCCTCGGCGCCACCAAACGGCACATCGCCACCCAGTTCCTCGGGGAGGCGCTGCTGCTGGCGATCATGGGCGGCGTCGGGGGGGTGGTGTTGGGCACCGCGGTCACCGCCGGGTACGCCCGGATCCGGGGATGGGGCACCCTGGTCCCACCGGTCGCGATGGTCGGCGGGATGGTGGCGGCGCTGGTGATCGGAGCCGTCGCCGGGCTCTACCCGGCAATCCGGGCGGCCCGCATGTCACCCACCGAGGCCCTCCGGACCGGCTGACGCGGCAGTCCCCCCGAGGTCGCGCAAATAGCGGACGGCGCGCTCGGGGTCGCTGGTCCGCAGCAGCCGCGGCAGCGATCGCAACAGCCGTTGCCCGTAGCGGCGTTGCGTGAGCCGGCTGTCGAGCACTGCCACCATGCCCTGGTCGTCCTCACCGCGGATGAGACGCCCTGCTCCCTGGGCGAGGAGCATGGCGGCGTGGGGGAGGTCGACGGTGTCGAACGGGCTGCCACCGCGCGCCTCGACCGCGTCCCGCCGCGCCTGCATCAGCGGATCGTCGGGCCGGGGAAACGGGATGCGGTCGATGACGACGAGCGACAGCGACCGTCCCGGCACGTCGATGCCCTCCCAGTACCCCATGGTGGCGACCAAGGTGGACGTCTCGTCGACGGCGAACTCGGCGACGAGACGCTTCTTGGGGAGCTCACCTTGCACCAGGACCCGGAACGGCGCCCCGTCGAGGCGGCCGGCGACCACCCCGAGCATGCGGTGACTGGTGGTGAGCACCAGCGCCCGCCCTCCCGACGCCGTGGTGAGACGGGCGATCTCGGCGGCGGCGGCGTCGCTCCAGGAGTCCTCACGGGGATCGGGGAGATGGGAGGCGACGTAGAGCAGGCCTTGGCGGGCGAAGTCGAAGCTTCCCTCCACCCGCAGCGGCCGGTAGGTTCGGGCTACCGGGTCGGGAGCGTCGCCGGCGAACGGATCGGGGTCGAGGGCCTGCTCGAGGAACCCGAGACGGGCCGCCAGAGGAGCGAACGATCCTCCCACCGTGAGGGTGGCGCTGGTGAGGATGGTGGGGCGGGTGACGAGCAGGTGGGCGGCGAGGGAGGCGTCGACCTCCACCGGGGCGACCCGGACGACGGCCCGATCCGGCTCGACCCAGGCGACGGAGCCGTCGGGCAGGTCGAGGGCGAATTCGAAGTCGCCGACCACGTGGCCGGCCTGGGTCTGGACCCGGGCGACCGCCCCGGCGATCGGATCGGCCTCCTCGACCCGCTGCAACGTCCCGGCGGCGTTCGCCACCGCCCGCGAGGCGGTGAGGATGGCGCCGCCGAGTTCACCCTCCGAGGTGTCGACCCGGGCCGCAGGGAGCGAGGCGACGGCGGCCCCGAGGCGCCGTTCCGCGACCTTGACCGCTTCGAGGGCGGCGGGGCCGCGCTCGGCGTCCACCAGGCGACGGGCGTTGGCGATGAACGAGCGCAGCCGCCACCCCGACACGTCGACGCCGAAGGCCGACGACACCGCGGCCTCCAACCGGTGGGCCTCGTCGATGACGACGACGTCGTGCTCGGGGAGGATCCGGTTGCCGGAGGAGAGGTGGAGGGCGTAGAGGTGGTGGTTGGTGACGACCACCTGCGAGGCGCGGGCATGGTCGAGGGCGGCCTCGGCGATGCAGCGTGTCCCTTGGGGACACTTGGCCTTCCCGGGGCATTCCATACCCGACACCGATACCTGCCGCCACAGATCTTCGTCGACCGCGGCGGGAAGATCGTCGCGGTCGCCCGAGCCGCCCGCCGTGACCCACGCCGCCACCTCGGCGACACCTTCGGTGGCGGCGGGGAACAGCTCGCTGACCGCCTCGGTGCTGTCGAGAGACGGGCCGCACTGCTCGACCAGCTTCGCCAGGCACACGTAGGACTGGCGCCCTTTCAGCACCGCCCACGTCACCGGGACCCCGAGGTGGCCGGCGAGGAACGGCAGTTCGGTGCCCGCCAGCTGGTCCTGCAGCGTCTTGGTGGCGGTGGCGACGACGAGACGCCTGCCCGACAGCAGCGCCGGCACCAGATAGGCGAGCGACTTCCCGGTCCCGGTGCCGGCTTCGACCAGGAGATGGGATCGTTCCTCGATGGCGGTCGCCACCGCCGCCGCCATCTCCTGCTGACCGGGGCGGGGGGTGGCGTCGGGGCGTTCCGCCAGGACCAGGTCCAGCGCCGTCACCGCCGCTGCCGCGGCCGGCTCGGTGGACTCGTCGGGATGGGCGGAGGTGTCCATTGCCCGGAACCCTAGGGCCGGTCTGCTCCGGAGCCGCCACGGTTGCTGCCGGGCTCTCACCGCGCTCTTAGTCTGTGTTCAGGCGTTTCCTACCCCGGGACGGTACCGTCCGAGGTCACCATGGAGAGCGAAACTCGAAGCAGAGTGCTCGTGGCCGAGGACGATCGCGCGGTGCGCGAGGCCGTCGAGCGTGCCCTCAAGTTCGAGGGATACGACGTGATCACCGCTCGGGACGGCGCCGAGACGCTGGCGACGGTGCTCACCGAGGCGCCCGACGCCATCGTGCTCGACGTGATGATGCCGCATGTCGACGGCTTGGAGGCATGCCGCCGGCTGCGGGCCCGCGGCGACGCCACCCCGGTGTTGATCCTCACCGCCCGCCACGAGATCTCCGATCGGGTCGAGGGTCTCGACGCCGGAGCCGACGACTACATGGTGAAGCCGTTCGCCCTCGAGGAGCTGCTCGCCCGGCTCCGGGCGCTGCTGCGCCGCTCCAGTGGGAACCTCACCAAGGTACTCAAGGTCGCCGACCTCGAGATGGACACCGGGTCGCGTGAGGTCCGACGGGCCGGGACCCCGATCGAGCTCACCAAGACCGAATTCGATCTGCTCGAGCTGCTGATGAGCAACGCCGAGATCGTGCTCACCCGCGACACCATCTACGAGCGGATCTGGGGCTACGACTTCGAGACCAGCTCCAACTCGCTCGACGTGTACATCGGCTACCTGCGCCGCAAGACCGAGCTGGACGGCGCCGCTCCCCGCCTCATCCACACGGTGCGGGGCGTCGGCTACGTGGTGCGGGCGCCGTGACGGTACGGCGACCCGCCATGGCGTCATGAAGCTGCGCACCCGATTCGCCCTGATCGCGGCGGTGGCGGTGGCGGCCGCCGTCGTGCTGGCGTCGCTCGGTGTGTACTTGGCGGCAAGCCGCGAGCTGCACGACCAGGTCGACACCAGCCTGACGAATCTGGCCGGTCAGGCGCAGACCCGCACCAACCTCGTCGAGTTGTTCGCCCAGCCTTTCGGAGCCCGGCCCTTCGGGCCACGCACCGGCTTCGACGTCGTCTACTACCAGTTCGTCAACACCGACCGGGGGCTCATCGTCCGTCCCCCGGACCAGGAGGTATCGCTGCCTTTCGACGAGGTGGACCACCAGGTGGCGGTGGGACCCGGGCAGGGGCCCCTGCTGCGTGATATCACCACCGAGGACGGGGAGCACCTCCGTCTCATCACGGCACCGGTCGCCGCCGTCGATCATGCCGTCGTCCAGATCGCCCGGTCCCTCGACGAGGTCGACGGCACCTTGAGCGGGCTCACCTTGGTGCTGGCGCTGCTGAGCGCCGGCGGTGTCGCGGTGGCCGTCGCCCTCGGTCTGCTGGTGGCGCGCGGCGCCCTGCGACCGATCGCCAAGCTCACCTCCGCCGCCGAGCACGTCGCCGAGACCCAGGAGCTGGCGGCCCGCATCGATGTCGACCGCGACGACGAGGTGGGACGGCTCGCCGCCAGCTTCAACGCCATGCTGGCGGCACTGGAGCAGTCCAGGGCACAGCAGCGCCGGTTGGTGCGCGACGCCGGACACGAGCTGCGCACCCCGCTGACGGCGCTGCGCACCAACCTGGAGCTACTGGCCCGTGCCACGGACATGGAGGAGGCCGACCGGAGCCGCCTCCTCGACGACGTCATGTTCGAGCTGGGGGAGTTGAGCGACCTCATGAACGAGCTGGTCGACCTCGCCGCCGACACCGCCGCCGAGGAGCCGGTGGTCGAGGTGCGCCTCGACCTGCTGGTGCAGGACGTCGCCGAGCGGTTCCGGCGTCGCACCGGGCGCCGCATCGACGTGTCCGCCGAGCCGGTCACCGTCGACGGTCGGGTGGCACGATTGGAGCGGGCCATCTCCAACCTGGTCGACAACGCCGCCAAATGGAGCCCGGAGGACGAGGCGATCGGCATCGTGCTCGCCGGCGGGCGGCTCGCGGTCCGCGACCGGGGACCCGGCGTCCCCGACGCCGACAGGGAACGAATCTTCGAGCGGTTCTTCCGGTCCGACACCGCCCGGTCGACCCCTGGGTCGGGTCTCGGGCTCTCCATCGTCAAGCAGGTCGCAGAGGAGCACGGCGGGGCGGTGTTCGTCGAGGACGGCGATGGTGGCGGCGCCGTCGTCGGCTTTGAGCTGCCGGTGCGATGAGCGAGTTCTCACCCGATTCTCAGGCGCCCTTCATCAGGATCTCACAACGG
>CAYUDA010000088.1:0-6512 GCA_964443425.1 uncultured Acidimicrobiaceae bacterium | reverse complement strand
CGCCCCGTTCGGTCGAGTTCGCCGCGCGCCTCGGCGATCCCGAGCAGGATCTTCAGGTTGACCTCGCGGTCGGAGCAGTGGACCCCGGCCGAGTTGTCGATGAAGTCGGTGAGGATCCGGCCGCCGCCCCGGGCATACTCGATCCGGCCCAGCTGGGTGAAGCCGAGGTTCCCTCCCTCGCCGACCGCGGCGCAGCGCAGCTCGGCGGCGTCGACTCGTACCGCGTCGTTGTTGCGATCACCGGCCTCAGCGTTCGATTCGGTGCTCGCCTTGACGTAGGTGCCGATTCCGCCGTTCCACAGCAGGTCGACCGGGGCACGCAGGATGACCTTCACCAGCTCCTGGGGGGTCAGCGTCGTCGCCTCCGTTCCCAACGCGGCCCGCGCCGCCGGGGACAGCTCGACCGACTTGGCGCTTCGGGGGAACACGCCACCGCCGGGCGAGAGCATGGCACGGTCGTAGTCCTGCCAGGAGGAGCGGGGAAGTTCGGAGAGGCGGCGGCGCTCCTCGATGCTGCGAGCAGGGTCGGGATCGGGGTCGAGGAAGATGTCGCGGTGGTCGAAGGCGGCGACGAGCCGGATCATGGGCGACAGCAGCATGCCGTTGCCGAAGACGTCGCCGGACATGTCGCCGACGCCGGCGACGGTGAAGGGATCGGTCTGCGGGTCGAGTCCCCGCTCCCGGAAGTGGGCCTTGACCGACTCCCACGCCCCGCGGGCGGTGATCCCCAGCTCCTTGTGGTCGTAGCCGGCGGCGCCGCCCGAGGCGAAGGCGTCCCCCAGCCAGTAGCCGTAGCGGGCTGCCACCTCGTTGGCGGTGTCGGACAGGGTGGCGGTGCCCTTGTCGGCGGCCACCACCAGGTAGGGGTCGTCGCCGTCGTGGATGCGGACGTGTGGGGGATGGATCACCACGCCGTCTACCAGGTTGTCGGTGAGGTCGAGCAGGCCTTCGATGAAGGTGATGTAGCGGCTCCGGAGGGAGGCAGCCGGATCGCCGTCGTCGCCGCGGCGGATCACGAACCCGCCCTTCGACCCGGTGGGGACGATCACGGCGTTCTTGGTCATCTGAGCCTTCATCAGCCCCAGCACCTCGGTGCGGTAGTCGTCGCGCCGGGTCGACCAGCGGATCCCGCCGCGGGCGATCATGCCGCCGCGCAGGTGGATGCCCTCCACCTCGGGGGCGGCGACGAAGATCTCGAAGAGAGGATGCGGCTCCGGCATGCCCGGGACGTCTTCCGAGCGCAGCTTGAGAGCCAGGCTGGTGCGGTCGGGGTGGTAGGCGTTGGTGCGCACCGTGGCCTCGATGAGGCCGACGAAACCCCGCAGGATGCGGTCTTCGTCGAGCGAGGCCACCGCGTCGAGACCGGCCTCGATCTCGTCGCGCAGGCGCTGCTCGGTCTCCGGCTCGCCGTCGGGGGCGAAGCGGGCGGCGAACAGCCGGCACATCTTGGTGGCGAGGTCGGGGTGGGCGGCGAAGGCGTCGTTGATGTAGGAGATGGTGAAGGTGGCGGCGACGAGGCGCCAGTAGGTTCGGTAGGCGCGCAGGATCGTGACCTCGTCGTGGCTCACCTCGCCCCGGATGACGAGCCGGTTCAGCGAGTCCGACTCGGCGCGGCCCTCGATGATCGCCTGGAGGGCGGCGGTGAGGCGGGGGCCGCAGGCGTCGAGGTCGAGGCGGCGCCCGTCCTGGTCGAGGACCCCGAAGTCGTGGATGAAGACGGGATCGCCGTTGGGACGGAGCCGGGTCGGGACCTCCTCCACCACCCGGAGACCGAGCGCCTCGAGGTGGGGGACGATTTCCGACAGCTCCATCTTCTCACCGCGCCGGTAGAGGGCGACCCGGGTGAGGGGCGCCCCGGGACCCGCCACCTCCTCGTTCTGCAGCCCGATCAGCAGCGGTTCGTTGCGGGTGGCCTGCTCGTCGAGGCGGAGCACGTCCCCGGCGGCGACGTCGATGTCGACCGATGCCTTGTAGTACTCCGGGAAACGGGGCGCCCAGCGGGCGGCGAGCCGGGCCGCCTCGTCCTCGGCGAGCCGGGTCTGGAGCCGATCCTCGAGTTGGTCCTCCCAGGTTCGGGTGAGGGCCACCACCGCCAGCTCCAGGTCGTGATAGGGAACGTCCGGGATGTCCCCATCGACCCAGACCGTGAAGTGGATCTGAGCCGGGTCGGCTTCCCCGAGGGCGAGGTGGTAGTCGACCGAGGTGCCGTGGAACCGTTCCCGGAACATGTCTTGGAGCCGCCGCCGCAGGGCGGCGTTGAAGCGGTCGCGGGGAAGTGCGACCAGGATCGAGACGTTGCGCCCGAACAGATCGTGGCGGATGAAGAGCCGGACCCTGCGCTGCTCGTGCAGATCGAGGATCCCCATCACGGCCTCCCGGACCTCGTCGGGCGACATGGCGAGCAGCTCGACTTTGGGGAAGGACTCGAAGATCTGCACCACGGCCTTGTGGTCGTGGGTGCCCTCCATCAGGTCCTCGGTCTCGAAGATGTACTGGAGCTTGCGGTGCAGCAACGGCACCGACGCCGCCTCCGCCATGGCGGCCTTGGTGGTGAAGAGCCCTACGAGGCGGGCTTCCCCCGCCACGTTGCCGGCGTCGTCGATGAGGCGCAGGCCGATGTAGTCCATCTTGCGGCGGCGGTGCACGGTGGAGAGGCGGTTCGTCTTGCTGATCACCAGCAGGTCGCCGTGCTCGTAGCGGGTCCGCAGGTCTGCCGGCAGATCGGCGAGCGGCCGCGGCTGGGCGGAGGAGGAGGTGGAGGCGTCACCCAGGATCCCGAGTCCCGAGTCGGGCACGACCTGCAGCATGCGCTCCCCGCGTTCATCGACGATCTCGTATTCGCGGTAGCCGAGGAAGACGAAGTTGAGGTCGCGCAGCCATTCGAGGAAGGCGATCGCTTCGGAGATCTCGGCCGGCGAGTAGCGGGCGCCGGTGGTCTTCGCCAGCTCGATCATGCGGGCGACTCGGCCCTTCATCGGTTGGAAGTCCGCCACCGCGGCGGCCACGTCGGCGAGCACCCGCTCCACCGCGGTAGCGAGCACCGCGGCCTCCGACGCGTCGATGTGGCGATCGAGGCAGTGGTGCTGCAACGATTCGCGGGTGGGGGCGTCCCGGGCGGGGAGCACCGCAATCAGGTGGCCGTCGCCGTCGCGCCGGGTCCCGATCACGGGATGCACGACGTTGGCGACCCGGCACCCGTGTGCCTGGATCTCGGCCCGCACCGAGTCGACCAGGAACGGGCTGTCGGGGGCGACGATCTCCACCACGGTCCCGGCGGAGCGGTAGCCGTTGGTGGCGGGTTCGGCGTTGAAGACCCGCACCGCTCTGGAGCCGGTGCCGGCGCCGTCGGCGAAGGCGAAGACGTCGAGCACGTGGCCGGCGAGCTCCTCGGGTGTGAGGTGGGTGAGGGGACCGGCGGGGAGGCGCCGCAGGTAGGCCCGGGCGAAGGTGGTGACGACGTCGGTCGATCCGGCCGGAGCCCGGGCGGCGATCTGTTCGAGGGCAGTCTCGGAGGTCGACGAGACGGCCGGGGGGCCTTCAATGGTCACGTTGCCGAAGCCTACCCACCCTGGTGGGCTCGATCTCGGGGACCGGTCAGAACTGGAGGGCGGCGGCGGCCCAGTGGAATCCGGCTCCGAAGGCGGTGAGCACCACGAGGTCGCCATTGCCGATCAGGCCCTTGTTGCGCGCCTCCCACAGAGCGAGCGGGACCGAGGCCGAACCGGTGTTGCCGTACTCGTCGACGTTGACGTACACCGCGGACTCTTCGACGCCGAGGCGCTGCCGCACCGCGTCGATGATGCGCTTGTTCGCCTGGTGGGGGATGACGAGAGATACGTCGTCGAGCGTCTTGCCGATGTGTTCGAGGATGTCGGTGACGGCCGTCGTCATGCGGACGACGGCTTCCCGGAACACCTCCCTTCCCTCCATGTCGAGGTGCTGGTGTGCGCCGGAGGCCGCCGCGTCGGCGTTGAAGGGATAGCGGGTGCCCCCGGTGCGGGCGGTGAGGATCTCCGCCTTGCTGCCGTCGGTGCCGGTGACGATGTCGAGGATCTCGGCCACCCCTCCCTCCGGCCCCATCACCACCGCCCCGGCCCCGTCGCCGAAGAGCACGCAGGTCGCCCGGTCGGTCCACGACATGAGCCGGGAGATCAGCTCGACGCCGACCACCAGTACCCGCTTCGGCGCGAAGTGGATACGGGCCCGGGCCACGTCGAGGGCCTGGACGAAGCCGGCGCATCCGGAGCCGCCGAGATCGTAGGTAGGCACGTTGCCGCACCCGAGCCGGTGCTGCAGCAACGCCGCCGTGTCGGGTGTGCGGAGCTCGGGGGTGTCGGTGGCGATGATGATCTCGCCGATGTCGGCCGGGGTCAGGCCGGCGCCGGTGATGGCCCGCTCGGCGGCGTGCGCCGCCAGGTCGAGGGTGGATTCGTCGTCGGCGGCGAAGCGGCGCCGTTCGATGCCGGTGCGGGTCTTGATCCACTCGTCGGTGGTGTCGACGAGCTGCGACCAGTCCGCGTTGCTCATCACCCGTGCCGGGACGTAGCCGCCGAACCCCAGAATCCGTGCCACACAACCTCCTCCTCGAGCCGCAGGGGGAGGCTACCGTCGCCGCCCCGGCTCCCGCCAAGCGGGCCGGCTGCCCGGCCCGAGGGACTCGCCGGCTCAGTGCTCTCCGAGGCGCCGCAGCAGGTCGTAGGGGTAGATCCCGGTCTGGTGGTTGTCCGGCCCGAAGGTGAACCCGAGGGCGTAGCCGCCGACCATCCGGACTTCACGGATCTCGGCCGCGGCGCCGGCGGGAGGCTCCTGCCCCGGTTCGCGGCACCCGGCGCAGGGGCAGGCGGCCCGCAACCGGGACGCGGTGAGCACGGTGGTGCGGCCGTCCTCCCAGGTGATGGTGAGGGTGGCGCCTGCGACCAACTCGACCTTGGCGGGGCTCATCATGGCCGGCTCATGGTGCCGGGAGCATCGTCAGCCCCGCAGCGGCTCGCCGGAGGCGGCGTGGTCCCGCAGGATCTGGGCCGGCCGGAAGCGCTCGCCGTGGGCCTCGGCGAGAGCGTCCATGCGATCGACGGCGACGCCCACCCCGAGCTGGTCGAGGTAGCTGAACGGCCCGCCGCGGAACGGCGGGAAGCCGAGCCCGTAGATCGCCCCGAGGTCGCCGTCGCGGGCGGAGCGCAGGATGCCCTCCTCGAGGCAGCGGGCGGCCTCGTTGACGAACGGGAGCACCAACCGCTCCTGGAGGTCCCGCTCCGGCACCATGGCGCGGGACCCGAGCCCGAGCACCTGGTAGACGCTCTCGTCGACCCCACCCCTCTTGCCATCCTCGTACACGTAGAAGCCGCGGCCGTTCTTGCGGCCCTTGCGATCGTCGATCGCGAGCCCTGCAAACGGCTCGGGCATCAGCATGCGGTCGCCGAAGGCCTCGGCCAGGATCGTGGCGATCTTGCCGCCGACGTCGATCCCGACCTCGTCGATGAGGGTGACCGGGCCCACCGGGAACCCCCAGTTGACCATGGCACGGTCGATCGCCTCGACCGACGCCCCCGCTTCGAGCAGGTGCATCGCCTCGGCGAGGTAGGGGCCGAGGATCCGGGTGGTGGAGAAACCGGTGCCGTCGCCGACGACGATCACGGTCTTGCCCTGCCGCTTGCCGAATGCCACGCAGGTGGCAGTGACCCAGTCGGCGGTCTGGTCGGTGACGATGACCTCGAGCAGCGGCATCTTCTCCACCGGTGAGAAGTAGTGCATCCCGATCACCTGGGAGGGGCGGGCCGCCTTGGCCGCGATCTGGGCGATGGGGATCGAGGAGGTGTTGGAGGCGAAGATGGTGTCGGGGCCGGTGGCGGCCTCGACCTGCTCCACCATGGCCTGCTTGAGGGCGAGGTCCTCGAAGACGGCTTCGATCACCAGGTCGGCGTTGCCGAACCCCGACCAGTCCGTGGTGCCGGTCACGAGCTGGCGGGCCCGGGCCGCGTCGCGGCGCTGCATCCGGCGCCGTTTCACCTGGCCGTCGAGCACCTTTCCGACGTACCCGATGCCGCGGCGCACCCCGCCGTCGTCGATGTCCTTGATCCGGGCCGGCACCTCTGCCCGGGTGGTCGTCACGGCGGCGATACCGCCTCCCATGAGGCCGCCGCCGAGCACGCCCACCTTGTGAACGGCCCGGGGCTCCACGTCACCGTCGACGCCGGAGTCCTTCTTCAGCTCCCGGGTGGCGAAGAAGATCGACAGCAGCGCCTTCGCCTCCGGTGAGTCGATGAGGCGGGAGAACTCCTCGACCTCGGCGGCGTAGCCGGCCTCGAGTCCCTCCTCGATGCCGGTGCGGACCGTCCGCAGCGCCGCCGGGGGAGCCGGGTAGTTGCCCTTGGTCTCGGCGAGCATGCGCTCCTCGGCCTTCGAGAAGAGGAGCCGGCGGCCCATCGGGTTCTCCTCGAGAGCGAGCTGCTGCAGATGGGAGGGAGCGAGGAAGCTCCTGATGCGCCCGAACCCCGACCCGCCGGCGGACGGCG
>CAYUDA010000087.1:0-6764 GCA_964443425.1 uncultured Acidimicrobiaceae bacterium | reverse complement strand
ATCGCCCGCGATCCCACGGTGATCGCGGCGGCGATCGATTCCCTCGCGTCACCGGCCCGGAGCGGAGTGCGACGGTGAGCGATGCCAGGCCACCGTCGGTGCTCGATCGCATCGCCACGGTCGCCGCCGAGGAGGACCTCGCGGTGCTGGGGATCGCCCCGGCCGAAGCGCTGGCGAGCGAACCCGCCGGGCGCCGGCCCGGCGACGTTCTCCCCGGGGCGCGAAGCCTGCTTGCGTTCGGACTGGCCGTCCCCGTCGGGGTGTATGAGACGGCCTCTCACCAGACCGAAACGGCCTGGCGCGCCCAGAACACCTACTACCGGCGGCTCGACGCCCTCTCGCTCCGCTTCGCCGCCCTGCTCGAAGCATCTGGCGGCAGGGCGGTTCCGGTGTTCGGTTGCCAACCGATGGGCCTGAACGCAGCGGGGGAGGTGCGGGGCTACCTGAACCAGCTGCGGATGGCGGAAGCGACCGGCATCGGCGTCATCGGCCGCAACGGCTTGCTGCTCCACCGGCGCTACGGCTCCCGGCTCATGCTCGGCGCCGTCGTCACGACCACGCTCCTTCCGGCTTTCCGGCGCGGCGCGGATCCCGGCCCGGGATGCCCGCCGGACTGCCGGATCTGTGTCGACGCCTGCCCGGTCGGGGCCATCTCCCTCGAAGAGCGGAGGGTGAAGGTGAACCGCTGCCTGACCTTCACCGCCCGAACGCCGCTGCTGCCCAAGCTCCGGTACCTGGCCTTGCTCCGCCTCCGGCCGCAACGTGCCGAGCGACTCCTGGCGCAGGCGACGTTCGACGAGCACACCCTCCATGTCTGCAACGTGTGCGTGACCCGTTGTCCCTACGGCCGAGACGACACGAACGGCGGCCCCGGCCGAGGCTGACCCCGGCGGCGCCACACGCCGACGCGGCGCGCCCGATGGCCCGTACCCGTCGATGTCCCCGGCGGTGGCGTTCCCCAGCGTGGGTCGACCGACCCATTTCCGTCACCACTCCTTCGACGCCCACGGGGCTCCGTGTTCTCGTGGCGCGTCCGCCGCACCCCCCGAATACCCAATGAATACGGCGAAGTCACAGAGTGTGGCCGCGTCGCCGGGTGGGGGACGGTGTCCCCGATTGTGGGGAGCGGTGGGGGGCGGGGGGAGGAAAGTGGTTGACAAGTGGTATGGAATGGGGGAGAGTGGGGCTCCGTGGGAGATGACGATCGGGATGGAGAGCGTTTCGCGTGTTTCTGGGGACATACGACCATTCGCTGGACGCCAAGGGCCGCTTGGTGATGCCCAGCAAGTTCCGGGGCGACCTGGACAAAGGCTGTGTGATCACCAAGGGACAGGAGCATTGCCTCTACGTCTTTCCCCTGAGCCGGTGGAAGGCGGAAGTCTCCCGGATCAGCAACCTCCCGAGAACAGATCGGCGGGCCAGGAAGTTCGCTCGCTCCTTCTTCGCCGGAGCGAGCGACCTCAGCCTCGACAGGCAAGGGCGCATCCAGATCCCGGAGAAGCTGCGTTCCTACGCCTCTCTGGAGAAGGACGTCACCGTGGTGGGGAGCGCCGAGCACGTCGAGATCTGGTCGACCTCCGTGTGGGAGTCCGAGGAAGCGGAGGCCGACGAGTACTACGCCGGTATCGAGGAAGTCCTCGGCCTCGGGGAGGAGCTGTGATCCCCTCCGAGCCGACCGATTCGCAGCACACGACGACGAACCACGGTTCTGGCCCACGGTCAGTCCCCCGGATGCCATTTGGAAGGCCCCTTACTCCGCCCGCTTCCATCATGGCGCCAGCGCTCCGGGGGACTGACCATGGCTCAGAACCCAGATACGAGACCGTCGAGCCCGGTTCCCTATCACGAGCCCGTGATGGTGGACCAGGTCGTGGACCTGTTCCGGCCGGTGGAACGGGGGACCATCGTCGACGCCACCTTCGGCGGGGGAGGGCACACCAGAGCGTTGCTCTCAGCGATGCCGGAGATCCGCGTCCTCGCACTCGACCGGGATCCCGACGCGGCGGCACAGGTCCCGGACGACCCGCGGCTCGCGTTCGTGACGGCCAACTTCGCGGATCTGGACCGGGTGCTGGACACCCGGGTGCCGGAGGGCGTGCAGCGTGACCGGGAACGCGGTGGCGCTGGGACCGTGGCTGGTGTCCTCTTCGACCTTGGTGTCTCCTCCCACCAACTCGAAGCAGCATGGCGCGGATTCTCGTACCGGCGGGAGGGCCCGCTGGACATGCGTATGGATCCGACCCACGGCCCCACCGCCGCCGACGTCGTCAACGAGCAGACCGTCGCGGAGCTGGTCCGCATCTTCCGCCGCTACGGCGAAGAACGAATGGCGCGGCGCATCGCCGAGGCCATCGTCCGCCACCGGCCCATCGCCGACACGGCCGCTCTCGCCGACGTCGTCGCTGCGGCTGTCCCGGCGCCGGCCCGCCGCCGCCGTCATCCGGCTCGCAAGGTCTTTCAAGCCCTCCGCATCGAAGTCAACGCCGAGCTCGACGCCCTCGAGCGCGGCCTCGACGCCGCCCTCGACCGGGTTCGCCTCGGAGGGAGAGTCGTCGTGATCAGTTATCACTCACTGGAGGACCGCATCGTCAAGCGCAGGTTCGCGGCCGGGGCCACCGGCTGTGTCTGCCCTCCGGACCTCCCGGTGTGCACATGCGGGCGAGCCGCCCAGCTCAGGTTGCTCGCCCGCAAAGGTCTCCGTCCCACCGTCGACGAGATCGCCAGGAACCCGCGGTCCCGCTCCGCCATGCTCCGGGCGGTCGAGAAGGTGGCGTCGTGACAGCCGGCGCCCTCAGGGCTCACCCTGCCGCCGACTTCGAATCGGTCGCCGACGCGGTCCGCCTCAAGCCGCGGGTACGGCTCTGGGTGCTGTTCGCCCTCGCCGTCATCGTCGCCTTCTTCGGTCTCATCTACTCGCGCATCTCGCTCGACCACTCCGCTTTCGAGATCCAAGCACTCGATCAGCGCATCAACGCCGAGGAGGCCCGATACTGGCAGCTCCGCCTCGAGGTCGCCGAGCTGAAGAGCCCGCAACGCATCGAGAGCCTCATCGCCGATCGTGGGTTCGTGTACCCCGAGACGCGGGTGGCGCTCTCGGTGCCGGGGATGGACAAGGAACCACTGGACGCCGAGTACCGGTGGGCCCAGCTGAAGGCGTTTCTGAGCGCCCAGCCATGACCGGGAAGACGGGGGAGTAGCCGTGGGGCGCCCACGGTGGCGCGTCGCCGACATCCGGCTCCTCCTCGTCGGGCTCGTCTTCATCGCATCCTGGATCGGGATCGGGTTCCGCCTCTTCGACGTCCAGGGAGTCCACGCCGCCGAGTACGCCGGGCCCGGCTTCGACCAGCGGGTCCGCCACGAGGAGACCCCCGCCAAGCGGGGCACCATCTACGACCGGGACGGGATCGAACTCGCGGTCACCGTCGACGCCCCCACCGTCGTGGCCAATCCCAGCGTCATCACCGACCCGGCGGGCACCGCCCACCTCCTGGCGCCGATCCTGGGCATCGACGAGGCATCCCTCACCACCCGCCTCTCCAACTCCGAATCAGAGTTCTCCTACGTCGCTCGTCGCATCGACCCCCTCGTCGCCACCCGGGTCGACGAACTGATCACGGGCCAGGACCTGGAGGGCATCTCGCTCACCTCCGAGCCCGACCGTGTCTACCCGGCGGGAAGCCTCGCCTCCCAGGTCCTCGGCTTCGTTCAGCAGGACGACCAGCAGGGGCTGGAAGGGATCGAGATGGAGTACGACGACCTGCTGTCCGGGACCCCCGGAACCCGCATCCTCGAGCGTGACCCCGACGGTGTCGAGATCCCCTCCGGCGAGCTGCTCGTCGAGCCGGCCATTCCCGGCTCCGACCTGGTGCTCACCATCGACCGCGAGATCCAGTCGGCGGTGCAGGAAGCGGCCGACCAGGCACTGATCGACACCAACGCCAAGGCCGCCACCGTCGTCGTCCTCGAGGTTGGCACCGGCGACATCCTCGCCATGGCGAGTGCTCCCGGCTTCGACCCCAACCGCCGCGACACCATCGACGCCGAGCCGGTGCGCAACCGTGCCGTCACCGACGTCTACGAGCCCGGATCCACCCTCAAGGTCGTCACCATCTCCGCCGCGCTCGAAGAGGGCCTCGTCACCCCGGACGACTCGTGGTTCGTTCCCGCCGAACTCGAGATCCCCCCCAAGGAGGAGCCCTACAGCGACGAAGGGCGCGTCGATGGCGGGGTGATGAGCGTCGCCGACATCGTCGCCTACTCCTCCAACATCGGCACCATCCAGATCGAGCAGAACCTGGGGAACGAGACCTTCCACCGTTACCTCAGCTCGTTCGGACTCGGCCAGTCGACCGGCTCCGGCCTGCCCGGGGAGGTCTCCGGCCTGCTCCGCCCCGCCGAGGAGTGGTGCCCCAACGTCTGCGGGCCATCGACCGCCATCGGGTACCGGGTCGACGTCACCGCCCTCCAGATGGCGGCTCTCTTCTCCACCATCGCCAACGACGGGGTCTGGGTGCAGCCGCACGTGGTGCAGGAGATCGTCGACAGCGACGGCAACACCGAGTCCAGCGAGCCGCAGCAACGCCCCGTGCTCTCCAAGGCGACCGCCGAGACGATGCGCACCCTGCTGCAAGGCGTCGTCGAGGTCGGCACCGGGCATCGCGCCGCCATCGACGGGTTCACCGTCGGCGGCAAGACCGGCACCACTCAGAAGTTTCTCAGCGAGGAAGGCATCTACAGCGAGGACGACCGGGTTGCCAGCTTCATCGGCATGGCGCCGCTCAGCGATCCCCGGATCGTGGTGGCGGTGGTGCTCGACTCGCCGAACGGTCAGATCGCCGAAGGGGACCGGACCGTCGACCTTCGCTTCGGCGGGGTCTCGGCGGCACCCGTCTTTGCCGAGGTCGCCGAAGCGGCGCTGAACCGGCTCGGGGTGGCCCCCGATGCCCCCTGAGCTCAGTCTCCGCCGGCTCGCCGTCACCCTCGCCGAACACCAGCAGGTCCGGGTGGTGGGCGACGACGCCACCGTCTCCGACGTCCAGCACGACTCGCGCCACGCCGGACCCGGTGTGCTCTTCGTCGCCGTCCCCGGCTCGCGCGCCGACGGCCACGACTTCGCCGCCGCCGCCGCCGCCGCCGGGGCAGCCGCCCTGCTCGTGGAACGCCAGCTCCCCCTCGAGGTTCCCCAGCTCGTGGTGGAGGACGCCAGGGCAGCCCTGCCATGGGCCGCCGCCGAAGTCCACGGGCACCCTGCCCGCTCCCTCGACGTTGTCGGGATCACCGGTACCAACGGCAAGACCACCGTGACCTACATGCTCGAAGCCATCGCCCGCCAAGCCGGCGTTCCCGCCGGCGTCATCGGCACCATCGGTGCCAGCATCGACGGGACCCCGGTCCCGTTGGGTCGCACCACCCCCGAGTCGAGCGACCTGCAGCGGCTGCTGCGTCGCATGGTCGACGAAGGAGTACGCCTCGTCGCCATGGAGGTGTCGTCCCATTCCCTCGCCTACGGGCGCGTCACCGGGATCGAGTTCGACGTCGCCGCCTTCACCAACCTCTCGCAGGACCACCTCGACTTCCACCACGACCTCGAGGACTACTTCGCCACCAAGGCCTCCCTCTTCCAGCCCGAGCATGCCCGCCGCGCCGTGGTGTGGCTCGACGAGCCGTGGGGGGAGCGTCTCGCCGCCTCCACCTCCATCCCGGTCCGCACCGTCGGGTGGGCGCCCGACGGCGACGTCCAGGTCGCCGACCTGCTCCTCACCGGGTCCGGGTCCCGCTTCCGGCTCGTCACCGGCGACGGCACCATCGAGGTGACGCTCCCCCTGGCGGGACGCTTCAACGCCGCCAACGCCGCGGTAGCCGCCACCTGCGCGCTCGAACTCGGGGTGTCCGCCGCCGACATCGGAGCCGGACTCGCCCACCTGCCTCCGGTGCCCGGAAGGTTCCAGCGGGTCGACGCCGGCCAGCCATTCACCGTCGTCGTCGACTACGCCCATACCCCCGATGCCATCTCCGCCATCGTCGCCGAGGCTCGCCGGCTGGCGACGGGCCGGATCATCGTCGTGCTCGGGGCGGGGGGAGACCGCGACCGCAGCAAACGGGCGATGATGGGGGCGGCCGCCGCCACCGCCGACCTCGCGGTGCTCACCACCGACAACCCGCGCTCGGAGGACCCCGCCGCCATCCTGGCCGAGGTGGCTGCCGGGGTGCCCGCCGGGGCCGAGGTCAGGACCGAACTCGATCGGCGCCGCGCCATCACCGTCGCCGTCGAGACGGCCGCCGAAGGCGACGCGGTGCTCATCCTCGGCAAGGGTCACGAACAGGGCCAGGAGCTGGGCGGCGGCGTCGTCGTCCCCTTCGACGATCTCGACGTCGCCACCGCCGCGGTGCGGGCCCGCCTGGGAGGGGAGCGTCCATGATCCGGTCGTGGACCCTGGGGACGGTGGCGGAGGCGACCGGCGGACGGCTCCTCGGCGATGCGGCGACGCCGATCACCGGAGTGTCGGTCGATTCCCGTGCCGTGGCGCCCGGAGAGCTGTTCGTGGCGCTGCGGGGGGAGCGCTTCGACGGGCATCGTTTCACCGCCGAGGCACGTCGCAACGGCGCCGCCGCGGTGCTGGTCGCCGCTTCCGAGGCCGCGGCAATCGTTCCCGAAGCCGCGGCAATCGTTCCCGAAGCCGCGGCAATCGTTCCCGAAGCCGCGGCGGGATCCGCGGTGGTCGTCGCCGACACCGCCACCGCCCTGCGCGACCTCGCGGCGTACC
>CAYUDA010000086.1:0-6901 GCA_964443425.1 uncultured Acidimicrobiaceae bacterium | reverse complement strand
CACCGTTCCACGAGAGGTCCCCATGAAGAAGCGCCACGTACTCGCCATCGCCGTCGTCCTCGCTCTTCTCGCCGCAGCCTGCGGCAGCGGCGACGGGGCCGGCACCGAACCGATCAAGATCGGCATCATCGCCGACCTCACCGGCGCCTTCGCCACCTACGGCACCAGCCTCTCGCGCAGCGCCCAGCTCGCCGTCGACGAGGTCAACGCCGCCGGCGGCATCGACGGCCGCCAGGTCGAGGTCATCGTCGAGGACATCCAGTCCGACGTCACCGCCACCGTCGACAAGGCCCGCAAGCTGGTCGAGAGCGACCACGTCGACGTCGTCATGGGACCGATCGGCTCCGACGCCAACGACGCCGCCTTCCAGACCGTCGTGCAGGAAGGCGGGACGCTGCTCTTCTACACCGAGACCTACGAAGGCGGGAAGTGCGACGAGCTGTACTTCTCGTTCGGGGCCGTCCCCGCCCAGCAGATCCGGCCCCTCATCCCCGTCCTCCAGGCGGAGTACGGCCCGAACGTGATGCTGTTCGGCGCCGACTACGTCTGGCCCCGCCGCAGCTTCGAGATCGCCAAGCCCATCATCGAGGAGAACGGCGGCACCGTCGTCGCCGAGCTCTACCTGCCACTCGTCGCCGAGGACTTCACCGAGCTGGTGCGCCAGGTCCGCGACACCCAGCCCGACTACCTCTTCGTGCTCTACCCGGCGGTGTGGGGCGCCGCCCTCAAAGCCCTCGACGACGCCGGGCTGCTCGACGGCCTCGGCATCGGCACCACCTTCCTCGGTGACCCCGACTTCGCCGGAATCGCCGACCTCGCCGAAGGTGAGTACACCGCGCTGCCGTTCTTCACCGTCGCCGCCGGCGACGGGGTGCAGCCGTTCCTCGACGCCTTCGCCGCCAAGTACGGCGCAGGTGAGATCCCCTCCGGCGGGGAAAGCGTCGGCGCCTACGACGCGGTGTACCTCTACAAGGAGGCGGTGGAGAAGGCCGGCACCACCGACGCGGCGGCGGTCGCCGAGGCGCTCGTCGGTCTCAGCTACGACGGCCCCACCGGCACCGTCACCATCACCCCCTCCCACCACCTCAAGCAGACGATCAACCTGGTGCAAGCCCAGGGTGGGAAGTACGTCCTCGTCGACAGCTTCCCCGATCAGGACCCCGAGGAAGCGTGCAGCCCGTAGGAGACCGCACCGAGGATCCACCCGCCGCCCCGGCCCCGGGCCCGGGCCGATCCACCCGCCGTCTCGTCGAGATCGCCCTCCTCGTCCTGCTGGTCGCGCTCCCGCTCGTCACCAACGACACGTTCTTCATCGACCGGGTCGGGCGCTACTTCCTCTTCGCCATCTTCGCCATCTCCGTCGACCTCATCTGGGGCTACGGCGGCCTGTTCACCTTCGGCCACGCCGCCTTCTTCGGCGGCGGCGGATACCTGGTGGCGATGCTCACCACCCGCACCGGCTGGTTCCTCCCGGTGCCGTTCTGGATCGCCCTTCCCCTGGCGGTGACGGCAGCCGCCGTCCTGGCACTCGCCGTGTCGTACTTCGTGTTCTCCGGGCGCGAGGCGCTGCGCGGCGTCGAGTTCGCCGTCGTCACCCTGGCGGTGGCGGTGCTCGCAGAGCGGCTCGCCAACGCCGGCGGCACCGTCACCGGCGGACAGAACGGCATCCTGATGCAGACCCGGCTCGGCATCCCCGGCGTCATCTCGCTGCACCGCGGCTACGGGTTCTACGCCCTCACCGGCCTCCTGCTCGTCGCCGTCTACCTCGGGGTGCGGCGCTTCATCCGCTCCCGCCCCGGCCTCGTCCTGCGGGGGATCCGCGACAACGAGGACCGCGTCGACCTCCTCGGCTACGACGTCGCCCAGGTGAAACGGCGCGCCTTCGTGCTGTCGGGTGCGCTCGCCGGGCTCGCCGGCGCCCTCTTCCACGTCCACGAAGGGATCGTGTCTCCCGGGGCGGTCGGGGTCGGCAGCTCCACCCTGGTGCTGCTGTGGGTGGTCCTCGGCGGGCGTGGCACCCTGCTCGGCCCGGTGGTGGGCGCCCTGCTGCTCCCCCACCTCACCGCCAGCCTCTCCGGCACCCTGCTCGACACCTGGCTCGTCACCGTCGGCGTCATCCTGGTGGCGGTGATCGTCCTTCTCCCCGCCGGACTGCTCGGCTTCCTGGCGAAGGAGCCGGAGCCGTGAGCGTGCTCACCGTCGATGCGGTCTCCAAGCACTTCGGCGGGCTGCGGGCCGTCGACGGCGTGTCGCTGCGGCTCGAGGCAGGCGAGGTGCGCGGCCTCATCGGATCGAACGGCGCCGGCAAGAGCACCCTGCTCGACCTGATCTTCGGCCGGACCCGGCCCGACGCCGGCACGATCCGGTTCGGCGACACCGACGTCGCCGGGCTCGCCCCGGCCGCCCGGGCCCGGCTCGGCATGGGGCTGGTGCTCCAGGTCCCCAGCGTGTTCCCCGACCTCACCGTGGAACAGAACCTCCGCCTCGGGGCCCTCCCCAAGCGGCTCTCCACCCCTGCCGGCGACCCCGCGGCAGACGTCGCAAGGGTCCTCGACCTGGTGGAGCTGGCGGCGATGCGCCAGGAACGGGCCGGCCACCTCAGCCACGGCCGGCGGCAGTGGCTCGAGATCGGGATGGTGCTGCTGACCCGGCCCCGGCTGCTGCTGCTCGACGAGCCGACATCGGGCATGACCCGGGCCGAGTCCCGCCACACCGCCACCCTGCTGCGCCGGCTTCAGGCGGCCGGTGACGTGGAGGCGATGATCGTCGTCGAGCACAACATCGAGTTCGTCGGCCTCGTCAGCGACCGGGTGACCGTGCTCCACCGGGGGGCGGTGCTCGCCGCCGGCACCATCGCCGAGGTACAGGACGACCCGGCGGTGCAGGCCGCCTACCTGGGGAGGCTGCATTGACCCCGCAGCTCGTCGTGCACGATCTCTCCGCCGGCTACCAGGGCGCCACCGTGCTGCGGGGCGTGTCGCTGACCGTCCCCGCAGGTTCCGTGGTCTGTGTCATGGGCCGCAACGGAGCCGGGAAAACCACGCTGCTGCGAGCCCTCATGGGGGTGCTCCCGGCGCAGGGCAAGGTCGAACTCGGCGGCCGCGACGTCTCCGGCTGGCCCGGGCACCGCATCCGCGCCGCCGGGATGGCCTGGGTGCCGCAGGACGACGCCGTGTTCCCCGGACTCACGGTGCGTCAGCACCTCGAACTCGGCCAGGGAGACGCCGGCGGCGGGCTCACGGCCGCGGCCGGGCTCTTCCCGGTCCTCGGCGAGCGCCTCGACCAGGAGGCACAGACCCTCTCCGGCGGGGAACGCAAGATGCTCGGAATCGCCCAAGCCCTCGTCTCCCAACCACGGGTGTTGTTGATGGACGAGCCCACCGAGGGAGTGGCGCCGCTCGTCGTCGCCCAGCTCGTGGCCGCCATCGCCGCCGCCGCCGCCCGCACCGCGGTGCTGCTGGTTGAACAGAACGTCGACACCGCCGTCGCCCTCGGATCCGACGGCTACGTGCTGGAGAACGGCGCCGTCGTCGAGCAGGGACCGATCGCCGACCTGCACCGGCGCGGCATCCTCGAGCAGAGGCTGGCGCTGTGACCCTCGCCGCCGCCTTCGGGTTCCTCCCCACCGATTCGTTCAACGTCGTCGTCCTCGTCGCCGTCTTCGTGCTCATCGCCGTCGGCCTCCACCTCACCTTCGGCCTACTCGACGTGGTGAACCTCGCCCACGGCGAGTTCCTCCTCATCGGCGCCTACACCACCTACCAGGTGCAGAAGAGCACCGGCAGCGTCGTCCTCGGGATGCTGCTGGGGCCGGTGGCGGCCGCCCTGGTCGGCCTCGCCGTCGAGCGGGGCATCCTCCGCTTCCTCTACCGGCGCCCGCTCGACTCGCTGCTGGCGACCTTCGGCCTGGCGGTGATCATCCGCCAGGTGGCGCAACTGCTCTACTCGGCCAACCCCCGTCTGGTCGACGACCCGATCGGCGGCTCGTTCACCGTTGCCGGCCTCAACGTGCCCTGGTGGCGGCTCACCGTGGTCGTGATCACCGTGGTGGTGGTCTCCGCAGTCGCAGCTCTCTTCGCCCACACCCGGTTCGGGCTCCAGGCCCGGGCGACGGTCCGCAACCCCACCTTGGCCGAGACCAGCGGCATCAACACTGCCGCGGTGCGGGCGGCACTGTTCACCATCGGTGCCGCCGTCGCCGGGCTCGCCGGGGCGGTGCTCGCTCCCCTCAACACCCTCGACCCGCAGTACGGGCTGCTGTTCCTCGTCAACTCGTTCCTGGTGGTGATCCTCGGCGGGAAGGGCTCGCTGCGGGGCCTGGTGGTGGCAGCAGCGGTCCTGGGAGGATCGCTGGCGATCCTCCAGTTCGTCATCTCGACCGTGGTCGCCCAGATCGTGGTGTTGGTGATCGCGGTCGTCGGCGTCCGGGTGCGGCCCGTGCTCGCCCGCGCCGTCGCCGAGCGCCGTGAGCGGCGCGCCGCGTCCGCCGCCTGACAACCCCCCTCAGACGAGAGTGCCGCCCGCTTCCTCGACCTCGGCGAGAGCCCGCTCGCCATCGCCCGGAGTCAGGTCCACCGCCCGCACCCCGTCGAGCAGGAGTTGCACCTCGAACCCTTCGTCGATGGCATCGAGGGCGGTGGCGCTCACGCAGTAGTCGGTGGCGAGCCCGGCCACGACCACTTTGGTGACGTCCCACTCCTGCAGCACGCCGGTCAACTCGGTCGGCTTGGTCTCGCCCGTCTCGGGGTCGGCCATCGAGAAGCCGGAGTAGCCGTCCTCGCCGTTCGAACCCTTCCTCACCACCGGACCCTCGACCACGAGGCCGGGATGGAACTCGGCCCCCCAGCTGCCGGCCACGCAATGCACCGGCCAGATGCCGCCGTCCTTGGCGAAGTGAGGCGTCGACTCAGGATGCCAGTCGGCGGTGTAGACGACGTGACCGCCCGCTGCCTGCGCCCGGGCGATCTCGGCGTTGATGACCGGCACCACCTCGGCGCCATCGATCACCGAGAGGCTGCCCCCCGGGTCGGCGAAGTCGTTCTGCACGTCGACGACGATCAGCGCCGTCTGCGGGTCGTACTGCACGTGCTCCATCCGCCGATCATACTTCCGGCCGGTCGCCGCGCCCGGCGTCCCCTACACTCGCCGCGGCTCGGAACCGATCGAGACATCATGAACCTCCTTCCCACACGACCCACGGCACGCCGCAGCCCCGAGGCGGGCCGGCGATGAGCCCGGCCGACGACGCCTTGGCGGCACTCGAGAACGAGGTACGGCGTGCCCTCCGCACCGGCGACGAGTCCCACCTCGACGTGCTCGGCTACGGCGAGGTCGGCTCGGTGCTGCGCCTCGACGCCGCCGGCGGCCCGTACGCCTGCAAGCGCCTCCCCCCATTCCGCCACGCCTCCGGCTTCGAGCGCTACCGCCGGGTCTACCAGGACTACGCCGACCACCTCGCCGCCGCCGGCATCCGGCTCGCCCCCACCGAGCTGCACGCCTTGCCCGCCGCCGGCGGCCTCACCGCCTATGCCATCCAACCGATCTACCCGCCCGAGCGGGTAGCACCCGCCTACCTGCGATCCTGCGACGCTCCCTCCGGCCGCGCCCTCGCCGACGAGCTCACCGACGCCGTCGTCCGGGTCGCCGGACCCCGTGTCGGCTTCGACGCCCAGCTCGCCAACTGGGTCGTCGACGACGACGGCGGGCTCCGCTACATCGATCTCACCACCCCGCTGCTGCGGGACGAGCGGGGCCGGGAGCAGCTCGATGTCGGGGTGTTCGTGCGGTCGTTGCCGTGGGCGGTCCGCAGCCTGGCCCAGGTCGTGGTGCCTCGCCTGGTGCTCCATCACTTCTACCGACCACGCGGGATCCTGCTGGACGTCACCGCCAACCTCCACAAGGAGCGCCTGGCGCAATGGATCCCCATTTTCGTCGCGGCCGCCCACCGCAGGCTCGACCGCCCGATCACCTCCCGCCAGGTCGATCTCTACTACCGGGGCGTCTCGCTGATGTGGGAGGCGGTGCAGCAGATGCGGCGCCTCGACAGGGCCTGGCAGCTCAGGGTTCGGCGCCGCCCCTACCGGTTCCTGTTGCCACACTCGATCGAGCGTTGACAGCGGTGGCATCTGCTTGCGCCTCGGCTTGTTCGGCGGCCGCGATGGCCTCAGCCTCGATGCCTCTCCCGAATCCCTGAAGCTCGGCGGCGGCACGTTCCAGTTCGGCGGCCCTTCGCGCCGCGTCGCGCTGGAGCCGCGCCCCGTCCGGACTCGACCACACCCGTTCCACCTGGACTGCCAGCGAACGGAGCTCGCCGACTCCGTCCTCGAGGGCCGACGCCTGGACTGCGATGAGGTGGCCGAGGTCTCGCCGGCTCGCCATCACTCTCCCCCCATCGAGACTTGACGAGATATAGTGATGTTTTAGCATATCACACGTCAACAGAGAGGCGTCAGGTGGAGTGGGACACGCCGGGTATGCGGGATGTCGCACAACGGCTGCGGGGCCTCGCCGGGGAGGTGCGGACGCGCCGCGCCGTCATCACCGGCGCCATGGCAGACCTGGGCCGCTGGCACCATGCCCACCACGATCTCGACACCACCGCGACCTGGGCCGAAGGGGAAGCCGCCGCTCTGGAGCAGCGCGCCGCGGCGCTGGAGCAGGCCGATGGCAGGATGCACCTCGAGGTCGAACTGGGGATGCTCACCGTCGACCTGTGGATCGACCTCGACGCGGTCCGCTGGGACCCCGCCGGCGCCTCCACCGCGCCTGCCTCCGTGCTCGGAGAATGGCGCCGCGACCCGAGGGCGCTTGCCGCCGCCGCCCACTTCCTCGACACCCACCCCTCGGGAGCGCCGGCCCGTGCCCTCTTCGCGTCCCTCGGCCCGGTCGGGGTCGCTGCCCT
>CAYUDA010000085.1:0-6965 GCA_964443425.1 uncultured Acidimicrobiaceae bacterium | reverse complement strand
ACTGGTTGGGGACGATGCCGAAGAGGATGATCATCAGGGCGGTGAACAGCAGCGCCCCCAGCGCGGCCCGGGCCCACGTCATCGTTCGCTGGTAGAGGAAGGCCAAGGCGGTGCCACCCAGCACCAGCAGCACCCCACCGATCGAAACGATCTGGCCCAGCAGCGACCACAGCCAGCCGCGGGGGATCGAGGGGTAGATGTCCCTCCCCAGATCGTCGATCGGGGGTAGTGCGGTGAAATGGGCCCACAGGGCCCCGAGCAGCGCGGCGCCCAGGCCCACCACCATGGCGGCGAGTCCCAACCTCAGGTATCGCTTGTGCGTCTCGGTCTGCAGCATCGTCCTTGCTCGCCACGCCGGTCGCGTGGGCGGCATTCTAAGCAACGAAGTCCGTGGCGGTGACGGGTTCTCGACCGGCCGTGTGGCCGATCCTGCCGTTTCCCGAGGCCACCTGTCGGCGGTGGGAGACCGCCGGGCACCGCCCGGAGCGTCGGTCGCCACGGTGCCGGCCGCGGCTGCGTCGCCGGCCCGGAGCGGCTATGGAACGGCGCCGCCGGTCCCTCGGGAATCGTGTGTCCGGCGGCGACCCGTTGGCTAGGCTGCCCCCGCCGCCGAGAGGCGGGGCGGCATCGGCGCACAGGGAAGGATGGAGGACGGTGACCTCCGAGACGGCAACCGACGAAGTGGGCGCCGCGGCCGACACAGACGCGGAGATCGCTCCGCCGCTCGTTGTCCGACTCCACCTGATCTGTTCGGTCGGGTTCCTCGTCGCCGGCAGCGCCCTCGCCGCCCTCGCCGCCCTCGAGCTGGTGATCCCCGACCTGCTCGGCGGCAGCCCGCTCCTCGGCTACGGGCGACTCGTTCCGATGTCCCTCCACTTCGTCCTCTACGGCTGGCTCACGCTCGGGCTCCTCGGTGCCCTCTACGTGGCGGTGTCCGGCGACGGCGGGGTCCCGCTCCGCAACCCGGGGATCGCCCGTCTCGGGTTCGTGCTGCTCTCCCTCGGGTACCTGGCCGGCGGGATCGGGATCGGCCTCGGGCTCTCCGAGGGAGGCCGCTACCTCGAGGCACCGCTGTGGGCCGACGCCGTCACCCTCCTCGGACTGCTGATCGCCGCCGTCGTCGTCACCCGCACCGTGGCGGCCCGCTCCGGAGAGCTGAGCGTCGTGCAGTGGTACGCCGTCGCCGCCGTCTGGTGGCTCGTGTTGCTCCACGTGATCGGCAACATCCCCGGCATCGAGGGCGTCAACGGGGCCCTTCAGGCCGCCTTCTACCGCGCCGGGTTCATCGGCCTCTGGCTCTCCTCCGCCGGAGTCGGCGCCGTCTACGCGCTGCTGCCCCGTCTCGGCGGCCGCCCCCGTTTCGTTCCCACCCGCCTCTCCCTCGTCGGGTTCTGGACGCTCGGCACCGCCTGGGCCCTCACCGCCTCCAACGAACTCACCTACGGCCCGGTCCCGGACTGGTTCCAGACGATCGGCGTCGTGTTCTCGATCGTCCTGCTGCTGGCGGTGGCGACGATCGTCACCGACGTCGTGACCGCGCTGCGGGGACGCTGGTCCGCCGCTCTCGTCCATCCTTCGGCCCGCTTCCTGGTCGCAGGTCTCGCCCTCTTCGGGCTGCTGCCGGTGCTCGGCCTGCTGGAGGCGCTCCGGGCCTCCAGCGCCGTGATCGGGCTCACCGACTGGGTCTCCGCCGTGGAATGGGTCGGGGTGTTCGGCGTCTTCTCGCTGTGGCTCCTCGCCACCGGCTATGAGGCCCTGCCCCGGCTGCGGGGACGCGCCGCCCCCGCGTGGCGGGCCCGGCTCCACCTCCAGGCCACCCTGGTCGGGCTCGGGCTCGCGGTTGGCGCCATGCTGGTGGGAGCGGTGCAAGCCGGCCTCACCTGGCTCGGCGGTGCCAACTCCCAGACGTTCGCCGCCAGCGGGATCGGGTTCCGCAACACCCTCGAGCCGATGGCCGGCTTGCGGGTGGTGCGCTTCGCCGGCATCGCCATCTTCGCCCTGGCGCAGGTCGGCTACCTCGCCAACGTGCTCTTCGGGCGCGCCGAGCCGATCGAGGTGGAGGCCGCCGGCGACGGCGAGGTCGACGAGGAACTGGTGCTGGCGGCGCCGCTGTCGTGGGGCCGGCTCCGCGCCGGGGTCGCCGGCGTGTTCGCCGTCGTGCTGCTGCTCGGTCTGGTGCTGCCGTCCCTCGATTCCGCCGACCGCAGCGCCACCGCTCTCGCCGACACCGCCCGTTCCTACCCGGACGGCAGCACCGAGGCGACCGGGCGTGAGGTGTACCTGCGGGAAGGATGCGCCTACTGCCACTCCCAGCAGGTGCGACCCATCGTCACCGACGTCGGGTTGGGGGCGGTGAGCACCGCCGGCGACTACGCCTTCGAGTCGCCCGTCATGCTCGGCGTCGTCCGCATCGGTCCCGACCTGATGCACGCCGGATCGCGCAGCCCGACGAGTTCCCAGCCCTGGATCGTCGACTACCTCCAGGACCCTCGCCGGGACCGCCCGTGGTCGATCATGCCCTCCTACGATTCGCTCTCGTCCGACGACCTGTGGGCGCTCGCCGCCTACCTGCAAACCCAGAAGTGATCCGATGAACGAGCAGCTGGAACAGGTGTCACAGGACCTCGGGGTCCCCGTCGACCTGCTGCGGCGCGCCGCCGCCGCCCGGGCCGGCGCCATCGGGGACAGCGCCGAGGCGGTGGTGGGTCGCTGGGCGGGCGGGGCTCCGACCGGTGCGGCGCCCGCGGGCGCCGAGCCTGCCGCCACTCCGGCCCCGGCCGCGGCGCCGGAGGGACTTCCCGAGCATCTGGTGCGGCGCACCGCGGCGGCCCGCGCCAAGCGGGAGGGACGACCACTCGAAGAGGTCCTGGCCGAGATGGGTCTCGACGCCGGGGAGGGATCCTCGCCGCCCGCCGCTCCCGCCCAGGCCGCTGCGGAGCCGGCGGCACCGGTCACCCCGGAGCCGGAAGTCGGAGCCGCGGAAGAACCGGCCCCGCCCGCCGGCGAGAAACCAGTCGCCGGCGCGTCCGAGCCTCCCCCGCCATCTGAGGACGAGCCGGTCGAGGCCCCCTTCGAAGGCTTCCCCCGCTGGCTCGCCGCCTGCTTCGTCCTGCTCCCCCTCATCGCCCTCGCCTACGCCCTCGTTTCCCCCAACGGGCCCGACTGCGGAACCTCGGGTCGGCTCGCCATCGATCCGGTCACCGGCGTTGCCGAGAGCTGCGACGGCAGCGCCTTCGGGTCCTCCGGCGCCGACTTCTTCACCGCCGGCATGGACCTGTACACCGGCGCCACCTGCAACGTCTGTCACGGAAACGACGGGCAGGGTGCGGTGGGGCCTGCCTTCAACGGCGGGGCGGTGCTCGTCACCTTCCCGGCCGGCAGCTGCTCCGACCACCTCGAATGGGTCCGGCTCGGCACCGACGGGTGGCCCGACCCCACTTACGGCGCCACCGGGAAACCCGTGGGGGGGAGCGGCGCCAAGATGCCCGCCTTCGGGAACCAACTCAGCGACGAGGAGCTGCGCAGCGTGGTGCTCTACGAGCGCGTCGCCTTCGGCGGCGAACCCCTGGTGGATGCGGAGACCGACTGCGGCCTCGTCTCCGCCGGCTGACGCCGCGCCCGTCCGGCGCCGTTCCGCCACCCGGTAGCCTCTCCACCCGTGAGCACCACCCCTGACGTCCTCGTGGTCGGTGGCGGCCCCGCCGGCGCCGCCACCGCCTTCTGGCTGGCCCGCGCCGGCGCTTCGGTGCTCGTCGCCGAGAAGCGCGGCTACCCGCGGGAGAAGACCTGCGGCGACGGCCTCACCCCGCGGGCGGTCAAGCAGCTCATCGACATGGGCTTCGACTTCGACGTCCCCGAGCTGCATCGCATCGTCGGGTTGCGCGCCTACGTGGGGGAGCGGCGGATCGAGATGCCGTGGCCGCGCCACAGCGTCTACCCGGATTGGGGAGCGGTCATCCGGCGCTCCGACCTCGACCTCCAGGTCGCCCGGCTCGCCGAGAAACAGGGAGCGGTGATCCGCCAGCACACCGAGGCCGTTGCGGTGATGGAGGCGGGCCGGCTCGCCGCGGTGGAGCTCCGCTCCAAGAACGGCGCCTCCTCGAGCGACGTGGAGGTGGTGCACCCCCGCTTCGTCGCCGTCGCCGACGGCTCGCTGTCCCGGTTCGGGCGTCGGCTCGGTGCCCGCCGGCGCCGCGACTACCCCTTCGGGCTCGCCCTGCGCGGCTACTACGCCAGTCCCAACTCGGCGGATGGCTACCTCGAGAGCCAGCTCGACATCCGTGACGAGGCCGGACGGTCGCTGCCGGGCTACGGCTGGGTGTTTCCGCTCGGCGACGGCGAGGTCAACGTCGGAGTCGGCGTCGTCTCCACCTTCCGGGGTTGGAAGGAGGTCGGGACCTCGCGCCTGCTCGCCGCCTACCTGGCGTCGCTCCCCGGTCACTGGGAGATCGGGCCCACCTCCGAGACGCAGCCGCCGGTCGGCGGCAAGCTTCCGATGGCGATGTCGGTGGGCCCCCGCTTCGGGGACAACTGGGTGGCGGTGGGGGATGCCGCCGGGGCCGTCAACCCCTTCAACGGGGAGGGCATCGACTACGCCTACGAGACGGCACGGGCCGCGTCCGACTCCCTGCTCGAGGCGCTCGCCGCCGGAGACCCCGGCGTCCTCGTCGGCTACTCACGCCGGATCGACGCCACCTACGCCGACTACCACCGGGTGGCCAGGCTGCTCGTGATGGCGATCGGCAACCCGCCGGTGATGCGGGCCCTCACCCGGATCGGGATCCATTCCCGTCCCCTGATGCAGTGGGCACTGAAGGTGATGGCGAACCTGCTGGAACCCGAGGAGCGGGGACTTTCGGAGTGGGTCTACCAATTCGTCGAACGGCTCGTCGCGCTCGGACCCGACCCTCTCGTCCGCCGCTGAGCCACTCCGTGTTCCCCCCCGCCTGTCGTATCGAATGCCCCCTCGCTAGTCTCGAAACAGGCCCGGTCCGATCGGTCCCGAGGGATGGTCTCGCCGTTTTGCTCGCGGGGGCACGTTTCCTAGTCTGCGACATCGGAAGGAGTTCCCCGAGATGACGCTCTCTGCCTACCTGCCGGTCGCCCTGCTGTTCCTCGTCGGGGTGGGCTTCGCGGCGGTGGCGCTGACGCTCTCGTCGAAGATCGCACCCCACAACCCGACCCCCGAGAAGCTGGCCCCCTACGAATGCGGGATCGTGCCGCTGCAGGAGCCGGCCCAACGCTTCCCGGTCAAGTTCTACCTCGTCGCCATGCTGTTCGTGATCTTCGACGTCGAGCTGGTCTTCCTCTTCGCCTGGGCCGTCCGCTTCGTCGACTACGGCTGGGCCGGGATCGGCGCCATGGGGATCTTCGTCGGCTTGCTCGCCGAGACCCTCTTCTACGTGTGGAAGCGTGGCGCCCTCGATTGGAACGTCGCTCGTCGCGACCGCTACCGCCGGGTGGTGGCGCCCGAGGGCATGCCGTCCACCCGGGAGGCTGCTTGATGGCCGGCGCCGCCGACCCGCCCGGCTTCCTCCTCACCACCCTCGACAAGGGGATGAGCTGGGCCCGCACCCGATCCATGTGGGGCGCCGTGTTCGGGCTCGCCTGCTGCGCCATCGAGATGATGGCAACCGGCGCCGCCCACCACGACCTCGCCCGGTTCGGGATGGAGGTGTTCCGGGCCTCGCCCCGGCAGGCCGACCTGATGATCGTCGCCGGCCGGGTCTCGCAGAAGATGGCACCGGTGCTCCGCCAGGTGTACGACCAGATGCCCGAGCCGAAATGGGTCATCTCGATGGGGGCGTGCGCCTCGACCGGTGGGATGTTCAACAACTACGCCGTCGTCCAGGGGGTCGACGAGGTGGTGCCGGTCGACATCTTCGTCCCCGGATGCCCTCCGGGTCCGCAGTCGCTCATGCACGGGATCCTGACGCTGCACGACAAGATCATGTCCGGCGAGATCAGGCACTAGGGGAAGCGACGTGACCGACCAGGAACACCCGGCAACCGACACCGCCCCCGAGGGAGCAACGGGCCCCGACGACCCGGTGCTCGCCGAGCTCGCGGTGCTGTTCCCCGATGCCCGTTTCGATCGATTCGAGCCGGTGGCGGGGCCCGCACAGGACATCGTGCAGGTCGCCCCCGCCGACTACCTCGACCTGGTCACCGCCGCCCGCAACGCCGGCTTCGACACCTTCGTCGATCTGTGCGCGGTCGACTACCTGCGCCGCGATCCCCGCTTCGAGGTCGTGGTCATCCTGGGATCGATGGAGCTGCGTCGCCGGCTGCGGATCCGGGTCGGCGTCGGCGGGGCCTCGCCGACGATCCCCACCATCACCTGGATCTTCCCCGGTGCCAACTTCTACGAGCGCGAATCCTTCGACCTGTTCGGCATCGGTTTCGACGGCCATCCCGACCTCACCCGCATCCTGCTCCCCGACGACTGGGAGGGACACCCGCTGCGCAAGGACGAATCGGTCGGCTCGGTGCCGGTCCAGTTCAAAGGGGCACACAAGGCGCCATGAGCGACACTCCCAACGTCGTCACCGGGGATTTCGAAGCCCCCACCATCGAGCCACCCCCCAGCGACGAGTCGCAGCCGTCATCGACGGCCGAGCAGCGGCGTGAGATCCACGACATCTGGGTCGCCGGCACCGAGGAGCCCGCCTGGGTGCGGCAGGCGACCGACGAAGGGTCGCAGGAGATGCTCGAAGCCGGCGCCGACCAGGCCATCGCCATCCAGGAAGGCACGGTCGTCTCCGACGACTACGTCGTCGAGGACGACAGCGACGCCGACGAGCGTCAGATCCTCAACATGGGTCCCCAGCATCCTTCGACCCACGGGGTGCTGCGGCTCCATCTCGAGCTGGAGGGAGAGACGATCCGGCGGGTCAAGCCCATCATCGGGTACCTCCACACCGGGATGGAGAAGACCGCCGAGACCCTCACCTACCTCCAGGGCG
>CAYUDA010000084.1:0-7086 GCA_964443425.1 uncultured Acidimicrobiaceae bacterium | reverse complement strand
CGGCACCTCCGACGTGCCCACCAGGAACAGATCGTCGTCGACCGAATACACCTGCTCCCGGTCACCGGGGAAGAACCCGGTGCCGTAGAGGGCCTGCTCCCGCACCAGCACCGGGGGCACCACCGGCACGAACCCGTGCGGTTCGAGATGATCGAGAGCGAACTGCACCAGGGCGAACTCGAGACGCACCAGAGGACCCAACAGGTACCCGAAGCGGGTCCCGGACACCTTGGCGGCCCGGTCGGTGTCGAGGAAGCCGTGCAGCTCCCCCAACTCGACGTGGTCGCGTACCCCTTCCGGGATCACCGGGTCGCCCCAGCGCCGGATCTCCTCGGCGTCCTCCTCCGAGACCCCGTCGGCGGCGGAGGCGTCGACCAGGTTGGGGATCTCCACCCACCGCAGCTCGAACGCCTCGTCCAGTCCCTCGGCCTCGGCGAGGGCCGCCTTGTAACCCTCCGACAACTCGCCGGCGCGGGTGATGGCAGCCTCCCTGTCCTGCCCCTCGAGGCGGGGGATGTCCTTCCCGATCGCCTTCTGTTCGGCCCGCAGTTCCTCGGCCCGCACCCGGGCCTTCCTCCGCTCCTCGTCGAGGGCGACGAGGGCCGCGACGTCGACATCGAGGCCGCGGCGTCGCAGCGACTCGGTCAGCACCGCAGGGTCATTGCGCAGCAGGTTGGGATCGAGCATCAGGTCAACGATGCTACCTGCCGACCGCCTCGGCGATCGCTTCCTTCTCCTCGGGGGACAGCTCCTCCACCCCTTCCATGCCCCGCACCTGCTTGGTGAAGAACAACGTCTCGGTGCGGCCCACCAGCAGACTGATCACCACCCCGTTGCCGCGGGCGTCGAGCAAGGCGATCGACCGCGACAAGTTCCCGGCGATGTTGCCAAAGGCGTCGTAGGCGACGATGGCGGTGTAGGCGATGGCACGAGGAAGGTGGCGCTCCACCTTTCGTAGCCGGGGCTCGAGCAGGCCGACTGCATCGTTGAGGTGGCCGAGCTCATTGTCGAGGTCGCGCAGCATCCCCACCACGTTGCCGTCGGCGGGAACCGCGGCGAGACGCCGTTGCAGAAGAAACGACTGGACCAGCGCCGCCGCCGCGACGAGCAAGGCGACGCCGGCCACCCCGAGAGCTGCAGCAATCATTCAGGATTCCTCTGGAACACCAGCCGGGCGGTGTTGTTGTCGGTGTTGACATCCGGCTCGGCCAACGATACTTCCACCGTCAGTGCATAGACCGTTCCCGTCTCGACAGGGAGGGTGGAGAACACCGCCGACGTCGACTCTCCGGCGCTCAACGCCGGGAAGGCCCGGTTCTCCACGTACGGCTCCGCCGACGACGAGGTCTCCGACAGGGTCAGGCTCACCGAGATCTGCTCGATGGCGACGTTGCCCGGATTCGACACCACGGCAGTGACGACGAAGTCTCCCGATGCCGGCACCACCGACACCCCGCCGGTTTCGCTCGCCGGCTCCGGGACCACCTTGAGACTCACCGCCACGTCCCGATCCTCCGACAGGAGACGCAGCCTGCGGATCTGCTCGGAGAAGGTCGGCCCGTCGAGTGCCTCCACGTTGGCGTCACCGGCGTAGGCGACGGCCGGGAACTCGACCGTCACCAGCTCGGGGTCGAGCCGGTCGACCGCCTCCAGGAACAAGACATAGGCCTTGTCGCCGAGGCGCAGATCGTTGAAGACCTCGTCGAGGAGCTCCTGGCCGGACGGGTCATCGGCTGGAGCGTCCAGCACCTGCACCATGGCCCCCCCGAGCGAATCGAGGGCGTCGCTCCAGGCCGACACCGCCACCAGCAGCGACCCGTGCGCCGCCGCCACCGCGCGCGGCACCGGCGCATCCTCCACCCGGCGCTGCAGCACCTTCGCATCCTCCGAGAGCGTGCTGATGCGTTGCAGCACGGTGGGACGGTCCAGCTCCGACAGCGAGGAGAACAGATCACCGAAGGTGGCCGACAGATCGGCCTGCTCCCCGGCGACCTCGTCGGCCAGCGCCAGGTAGTCGATACTCTCCCGCCGCTCCGTGCGGTACCGAACGGCCAGGGCAACGACGGTGACGAGCAAGCCGGCGGCGACGAGCAGGACGATCATGCGCCTGCGGCGCGACCGACGATCGTCCGCGAATGGGGGGTACGCCATGAGAGTGGGCGAGGAGGGACTTGAACCCTCACGAGTTTTACCTCACAGGAACCTGAATCCTGCGCGTCTGCCAATTCCGCCACTCGCCCGCAGCGGCGAAATGGTAACACGGGTGGAAGATCACGGACCGGGCGATCACCGGGCCACCGAGCCCTGCGCCGGCTCCGTCCGTCCCGCAAACGACTCCTCACCGTACAATCGGCCCAATGGGCATCGCCCGCGAGATGGAACGGCGGCTGGAACGGATCGTCGACGGCCTGTCGGCGGCGGTGTTCCGCGGCCGGATGCATCCCGTCGACCTCGCCGACCGGCTGGTCCGCCACGCCGACCTGCTGGTCGAAGACGGCCTCGCCGGCGCCACCATCCCCAACGAGTACACCGTCGGGGTCAATCCCCGTGACCTCTCGGTCGACGGCCTCGACCGCGGCGCCTTGGAGGCCGAGCTGGCCGCGACGGTGGCCGCCACTGCCGCCGAGCGAGGCTGGCGCATCGAAGGCCCGATCCGGGTCCACCTCGTCGACAGCTCCACCGTGGGCCAGGGCTCGATCGCCTGCACCCCGTCACGAGTGCCCGGCGGGCTGGTGCCGTGGGGGCAGCTCATCGAAGAGCGCGGCTCGCGTCACTTCCTCATCGGGGACAACCGGATCCTCATCGGCCGGGCCGACGACTGCGACATCGCCCTCGGCGAACCGGAGGTGTCCCGCTACCACGCTCTCGTCTTCCGGGAGGCGGGCCGGGTCTGGCTCGCCGACCTCGATTCCGCCAACGGCACCAGCCACAACGGATCCCGCCTCGGCCCCGAGCCGGTTGCGATCGCCCCCGGGGACCTCTTGGGGTTCGGACCGGCTACCTTTGCCTTCCGCGCACTCTCGTAGGAGACAGATTGCCGGCACTGTTCCTCAACCTGCTCAAGCTGATCTTCCTCGCCCTCGTCTACCTCTTCTTGTGGCAGATCGGGCGGTCGATCGGCGCCCACATCGGCCCCACCCAGTCGACCCGCCACGGCAAGATGACCGGGGAGCTGGTGGTGGTGCGCTCCGACACGCTGAGCGGGAACCGCTACCCGCTCGGCGCCCCGGTCGTGTTGGGTCGCTCCGACGAGGCGGATATCCTCATCGACGACCCGTACGCCTCCGATTTCCACGTACGCATCGGGCTCCAGGACGGAGCGATGATGCTCAACGATCTCGGCTCGACCAATGGAACCTATGTGAACGGCCGGAGAGTCACCGTTCCCATCAGCCTCGGCAAGGGCGATGCGGTGCAGATCGGCAAGACGATTCTCGAGGTGCGATGAAGTACAGCTGGGCAACCGCCACCCACGTCGGCCGCGTCAGGGCCGGGAACGAAGACGCGGTGCATCCCGACACCGACGGGTCGGGAGAAGGCCCGCTGCTCATCGCGGTCGCCGACGGCATGGGCGGCCACGTCGCAGGCGAGGTCGCGAGCCGGGTCGCCATGGAAGCCGCCTCCATCGAGCCCGCCGACGTGCTCACCCCGGCGGAGCGGGTCGACGCCGCCAACGACGCCGTGCTGCAGGCGATCCGCGACGACGCCAGCCTCGCCGGCATGGGCACCACCCTCACCCTGGGGATCTTCGACGAAGACGGCACGCTCCGCATCGGCCACGTCGGCGACAGCCGCGTCTACCTGCTGCGGGACGGCTACATCACCCAGGCCACCACCGACCACACCATGGTCAACGAGATGGTGGAGCGGGGTCAACTCACCCCGCTCCAGGCCCAGACCCATCCCCGCCGCCATCTCGTCACCCGCGTCATCGGCATGGCGGAGGTCGCCGCCGAGGAGGTCGAACGGCCGCTCCTGCCCGGCGACCGGGTGCTGCTGTGCTCCGACGGGCTCACCACCATGCTCCCCGACTACCAGATCGCCGAGATCCTTCACTCTGCCGCCTCCCCCACGGAGGCCGCCTGGTCACTGGTCGAAGCTGCCAACGCCGCCGGAGGCATGGACAACATCACCGTGGCCGTGGTGGACGTCGCGACATGACCCGCAACGCCGAGGCGGCGCTGCTGGTCGCGGCGGCGGTGCTGGCCGCCATGGGCGTCGCTCTCGTCAACTTCGCCACCGGCGCCGGGTTCGACGCCCAGGTGGCGCTCACCTTCCTCGTGTTCCTGGTCGGTTTCGGTGTCGTCCACGGCGCCCTGCGCCGCTGGGCGCCGGAAGGCAACCCGTATCTGTTTCCCATCGCCGCCTTCCTCACCGCCATCGGCTTCACCGAGATCTACCGGCTCGACCATCGCCTCGCCTCACTGCAACGCTGGTCGCTGCTCGTCGCCGGCGTGGGGGCGGCGCTGGTGTTGTTCTTGCTGCGCGACGAGGGTGTCATCGTGCTGCGGCGCTTCCGCTACCTCTTCCTGGCCGCCGCGGTGGCGCTGCTGCTGCTCCCCCTGCTCCCTGAGTCGTGGCCGCTGCGCGGTGCCGAGGTCAACGGGTCCCGGCTCTGGGTGCGTCTCGAGCTGCCCTTCGGCCCCCGCACCCTCAGCTTCCAGCCCGGCGAGATCGCCAAGCTGTGCCTGGTGGTGTTCCTCGCTTCCTACCTGGCGGACCGTCACCTGGCCATGGCGGCCACCGGGCGTCACATCGGCCGCTTCGGGTTCCCTCAGCTGCGCCGCATCGGCCCGATCCTGGTGGCGGCCGTGGCCAGTTTCGCGGTGCTCGTCTACCAGCGCGACCTCGGCGCCTCGCTGCTGCTGTTCACCCTCTTCGTCGCCATGGTCTACGTCGCCACCGGGCGGGCCGCCTACCTCTTCGCCGGCGGTCTCCTCGCCGCCGCCGGCGGCATCGCCGCCTACCGGCTCTTCGACCACGTACGGGCCCGCGTGTTCTCCCTCCTGCATCCCTTCGCCGACTTCACCGGAACCGGCTACCAGATCTCCCAGAGCCTCTTCGCCCTCGGGAGCGGCAGCCTCACCGGCTCAGGCCTGGGGTTGGGACGACCGGACCTGATCCCGGCCGCCTCCACCGACTTCATCTTCGCCGCCGTCGCCGAGGAGATGGGGTTCGCCGGTTCGGTGGCGGTCATCACGGGATTTGCCCTCCTCATCGCCGCCGGCTTCGGGATCGCGCTTCGAGCCCGGGACGTGTTCCGCAAGTTCCTCGCCGCCGGGCTCACCATCGTCATCGGGGTCCAGGCGATCCTCATCATCGCCGGGGTGATCCGCCTCTTCCCCGTCACCGGAATCACACTCCCGTTCATGTCCTACGGCGGCTCGTCACTGCTCGCCAACTTCGTCCTGGTGGCGTTGCTGGTGCGCACCTCCCACGGAGAGCGGGCATGAACGGTCCCATCCGCCACCTCGCCACCGCCCTCTTCGTCGCCTTCGCGGTGCTGGTTGGTGCCGTCAGCTACCGCCAGGTCGTGGCCGCCGACGACTACCGCGACGACCCCCGCAACCTCCGGGTCGCCGCCGGTCGCACCGGGCGGGAGCGAGGGCTCATCATCACCGCCGACGGGGAAATCGTCGCCGAGTCCGAGGCGAACCCGGACGATCCGCTCGGATTCCGGCGCAGCTATCCGTACCAGGACCTCTACAGCCATGTCGTCGGCTACGCCACGCTGCTGTTCGGCAGCACCGGCCTGGAGGAGGCCCACTCAGCGGACCTCGTCTCCGACCGGGACGCCACCATCTCGGGCGTGATCACCGCCCTGCTCGGCGGCGACCTGCGGCCCAGCGGCCTCCGGCTCACCATCGACCACCATCTCCAAACCGTCGCTCGGGAAGCCCTCGGCGACCAGCGGGGAGCGGTGGTGGCGCTCGATCCGACCACCGGAGCGGTGCTCGCCATGGTCTCGACCCCGGGTTTCGACCCCAACGAACTGCTCGGTCCCGACGCGGCCCCGGTCGGCGCGGCGCTGGAGAACGATCCGGCCGAACCGCTCCTCAACCGGGCCACCGCCACCACCTATGCGCCCGGCTCGACGTTCAAGGTCATCACCACCGCCGCCGCCCTGCAATCCGGGGTCGCCTCCTCCGGAACGGAGTACCCCGACCCGCCCGAGCTGGAACTGCCCGGCTCCACCGCCACCATCTCCAATTTCGACGGCGGGGTCTGCACCAACGGCACCGAGGTGAGCCTGGCGGACGCCTTCACCCGATCCTGCAACACCATCTTCGGGATGGTGGGGATGCAAGCCGGAGCCGAGGCCCTGGTCGGCGCCGCCGAAGACTTCGGCTTCAACCTCCAAGTCCCCTTCGACCTGCGCACCATCCCGTCGGTGATCCCCTCCGCCGCCTCGTTCGAGAACGACCTCCCCGGAGTCGCCCAGAGCGCCATCGGTCAACGGGACGTGCAAGCCACCCCGCTGCAGATGGCGATGGTGGCCGCCGCGGTCGCCAACGGCGGTGAGATGATGGAGCCGTACCTGGTCCAGGAGATCTTCAACGCCGACGGCATCGTCGAGAGCACCACCGAGCCGGTGGCGTGGCGCCGTGCCGTCAGCCCGGCGACGGCGGCCACCCTCACCGACCTCATGGAGCGGGTCGTCACCGCCGGAACCGGGCGACGAGCCGCAGTGCCGGGGGTGCGACTCGCCGGCAAGACCGGGACCGCCGAGGTGCCCGGTGGCGCCCCCCACGCCTGGTTCATCGGGTTCGGCCCGGTCGACGCCGGCGACGCCCCCCAGATCGCCCTGGCGGTCCTTGTCGAATCCGGGGGTGACGCCGGGGAGAGCGCCTCGGGCGGAACGGTGGCTGCTCCCATCGCCAAGGCGGTCTTCTCGGAGTTCTTCGGAGTGGGGGACTGAGGACCTCGAACATGTGCGCAACCGTCCAGCCCCGTTACCATTCCCCGTCGTGACGGAATCCCGCGTCCTTGCAGGCCGCTATCGCATCATCGGTCACCTCGCTCGCGGGGGGATGGCCGACGTCTTCGAGGCGGAGGATCTCGCCCTCGGGCGCAGGGTCGCGGTCA
>CAYUDA010000083.1:0-7256 GCA_964443425.1 uncultured Acidimicrobiaceae bacterium | reverse complement strand
ACATCGGTCTCGTAGCGCTCGAGGTCTTCCTCGCCCATCACGACTCCCGGTTTCGACGACCCCCTCACGAACCGGCCGCATGATAGGGCGTCGCGGTGGCCTACGAAGGCTCTGTTTCCAGATCTACCGGACCACGACGACAGATTCCGGCGCCAGGCTCACAGACCGCCGAGGCGGCTCGGCGGCCACATGCGCACGAACGCCCTGCCCACCACGTCGTCGAGCGGGATCGGCCCGAAGAAGCGGCTGTCCCGGCTGCTCCCCCGGTTGTCGCCCATGACGAACACCTCACCCTCCGGAACGTCCACCGGCCCGAAGTCGAACATCTCGACGGTGGCATCGAGGTAGGGCTCGGCGATGGCGACACCGTCGATGAGGACCAGGCTGTCGCGAATCTCGATGGTCTCGCCCGGCAGCCCGATCACCCGCTTGATGAACTCGGTCTTCGGGGTCGAGAGCCCCACCGACTCGGTGAGATTGCGCCACATCGACCGCAGCGTCGACTCCCCGTCCCGGGAGGGGCCGGAGGGATCGTCGAACACGACCACGTCGCCGCGGGCGACGTCCCCGAACCGGTAGGCGAGCTTGTTCACCATCACCCGGTCGTTCACCTCGAGGGTCTCGGCCATGGAGCGGGACGGGATCCAGAACGCCTGGAAGGCGAACGTCTTGATCAGGACCGCAAGCACGAGGGCGATGAGCACCAGGACCGGCAGCTCCCGCCAGAGGGGACGGCGGGCCGGGCGCTCCGCGGTGGGATCGGCGTCGACCGGGAGGACCCCCTCGAGGGCATCAACCGGCGGCGGCGCCGGAACGGGCCCGGCGGGGTCGTGGTCGGTCGTCATGGCGGGGACGCTACCCCATCCCCGTCCCTGTGCCCGACGTCGCTCAGAGCCCGCCCCAGTGGCTCGGAGGCCACACCCTCGCCACCGCCTTGCCGATGATGCGGCCCCGTTCGATGGTGCCGAGACCGAAGCGGCTGTCGCGGCTCGAGGTGCGGTTGTCGCCCATCACGAAATAGTGGTCGGGGGGAATGGTCTCGGGACCGAAGTCCTCCGAGATCGTCCCGGGCGCCAGGTAGGGCTCGTCGATCACCTCACCGTCGATGAGCACCTGGTTGTCACGGATCGTGATGGTCTCTCCGGGCAGCCCGATCACCCGCTTGATCAGGTCCGACTTCGGGGTGCGGACGCCGACGGACTCGGCGAGGTTGCGCACCACCTTGCCCGCCACCGATTCCGGTTCCCGGTCGGCCGGCTCGAAGACGATGACGTCGCCGCGAGCGACGTCCCCGAAGCGGTAGGCGAGCTTGTTGACGACGACCCGGTCCCCCTCCCACAGGGTGTCGTGCATCGAACCGGACGGGATCCAGAAGATCTGGAAGAGGAACGACTTGATGAGTACCGCCAGCACCAGGGCGCCGAGGATGAGGAAGGGCAGCTCGCGCAGGAACGACCTCGTCTCCGCCTTCTTGATCTCGGCGGGATCGAGGTCGGCGGGCTGGTCGGCTTCACCCTCCTCCGGCTCGGGAAGCGATGGCGCCGGGCGGAACGGGTCGGCCGCCAGGTCCGCGTCGTAGGGGAACTCGGGGCCGTCGCCGGCGGGCGGCGCCGGCGTCGCTTCGGGCAGGATTCCGGGGCCGATCGGTGGACCTTCGAAGAGGAGCGGCTCCGGGTCGTCGGCGCGACCGGAGGCCTCGTCGTCGAAGGGGAACCCGGGGCGGTCTCGATCGTCGCCGGTCACCGGCCGATCCTCTCCCGCCGCCCGGCGGCTATTCGCGCTTTTCCTTGATGCGGCCGGCCTTGCCGACCCGGTCGCGCAGGTAGTAGAGCTTGGCTCGGCGCACCGCGCCTCGCCGCAGCACCTCGATCGACTGCACGATGGGGGCGTGGATGGGGAAGATGCGCTCCACCCCGACCCCGAAGCTGAGCTTGCGGACCGTCACCGTTTCGCGTGCCCCGCCGCCGTTGCGGGCGATGACGACACCCTCGTAGGCCTGGACCCGTTCCCTGCCACCCTCGATGACGCGGACGTTGACCCGCACCGTGTCGCCGGGGGCGAACGCGGGCACGTCGTCGCGCAAGTAGGCAGCCTCGATCTGGTCGAGCGTGTTCACGGGATCCTCCGACGAAACGATGGAGAGGCGAGTTGGAAGCCGGGATTCTAACCCTCCTCGTCCGTTTGTGCGAGCCCGGCCGCCAGGTCGGGACGGCGTTCCCGGGTCCGCTGCTCCCGCAGGCGTCGCCGCCATTCGGCGATGCGGCCGTGGTCTCCGGAGAGCAGCACCTCGGGCACCTCCCAGCCCCGGTGGACGGCGGGCCGGGTGTACTGCGGCTCCTCGAGCAGCCCGTCACGGAAGCTCTCGGTCTGCACCGACTCCGGGTTGCCGACCACGCCGGGCAGCAGCCGGGTGACTCCCTCGATCACCAGCGCCGCCGCCACCTCGCCTCCCAACAGCACGTAGTCGCCGATCGAGATCTCCTCGTCGACCAGATGCTCGGCGACCCGCTCGTCAACGCCTTCGTAGCGCCCGCACACCAGGGTGAGATGGTCGAGTTCGGACCAGCGGTCCAGGGTCGCCTGGCGCAGCGGCGTCCCGGCGGCGCTGAACAGCACCCGGTGGCTCCCCGCCAGCGGAGCGAGCGCCCGTTCCAGCGGCTCGACCATCATGACCATGCCCGCTCCACCACCGAAGGGGGCGTCGTCCACCTGGCGGTGCACCCCCTTCCCGAAGGGGCGCAGATCGACCACTTCGACATCGAGGAGGCCGTCGCGGCGGGCTTTCCCCACCAGGCTCACCCCCAACGGCGAGTCAAAGAATTCTGGGAAGATGGTTATCACGGTGATCTTCACGCCCACAGGGTATCCTCGGCGGTGGGTACAGGGGGTTGATCGGTGACGGTCCGATGACACCGACGAACGATCAGGAACAGGGCGTGCCGCCCGTTTCCCGAGGCGTCCCAGGCGCCGGCAGGGACGTGCGGGAGGAGCGTCGGCGTGGTCGCGACCGCTACCCGCCCCGCAGCCGCCTCGATCAGGCGCTCACGGTGGCGCGGCGCCCCGTGCAACAGAGCGATGACTCCTGGAGCGGCGGGGAACGCCGCGCCGAGGAGCCGACGCCGCGCCCGCTGAGCGAGTGGGCGGCGGCCCGTCCCGAGAGCGCCTCCGATCACACCGGGCCGGCCGGCACCTCCTTCGGTCCCTCCACCGCCACCGTGGCGCCGCCCGATGCGCTCCCCAGCGCCGAGCCGGTGCACTTCGTCATGGACCTGCGTCCCGAGGCCGAGCAGGCCAGGGCGCGGCTTCCCGCAACCCGCGGCAGGGTCGACTTCGGGCTCGGCGGCCGCTGGGGTGCCGAATGGCACCGTTCCGCCCAGGGCTGGATCGTCGGTACCAACGGCCGGGCTGCCTGGCGCCCGGTGGTCTCCACCACCGGGGAGCTGTCGTCGTGGGACGTCGACACCTACCTGGGCGTCGTCACCGCCGAAGTGGCCGTGGAGGCGGTCGGCGGGGACTTCCGGCAGCTCGGCGCCACCCTGGCGCGGGGCCGTGAGGTCGGGCTGCAGGGTCTGGTCGACGAGGCGGTGGAACGGGGCGCCCATGCCGTCGTCGGCGTCGGCATGCAGTACACCCCGATCGGTGGCCGCCTCCTCGTCACCCTCACCGGCACCGCGGTCACACTGCGCGACAAGCGCCGCTGAACGGTCACCCGGCGGAGAGCCCCTCCAGCAGGAACGTCACCGCCCGGTCCCGCACCTCGGCCACTTCCGCCTCCGGGTCGTCGGCGTCCATCACCTCTCGGCCGGCCGCCATGATCACCGCGAGCACGAGACGGCCGGCGAGACGGCCCGGGAGGCGGTGAAAACGGCCCGCGGCGACCCCGGCCCGGTACACGTCGGTGAAGGCGGTGGAGAGCTCCTCGTGGGCGAGGGCGATGCGTCGCTGCGCCCCGGGGCCGAGGCGGGGAACCTCCGAGTGCAGGATCAGCCCCAGGTGGTCGGTACCCATGAACTCGATCATGCGGGAGACGAGCCCGGCGAGCCGCCGCTCCGGGTCGGTGCCGGCCGGCACCTCGGCGACCAGGCCCTCCAGCACCTCGGGGAGCCGCTCCTCGACCAGCTCGACGAGGAGTTCCTCGGTGCTGGCGAAGTACTCGTAGAAGGTGGTGCGGGCGATACCGGCAGCGGCCGCGATGTCGGCGTGGGACGTGCCCTGGTAGCCATAGCGGGTGAACAGGTCGAGGGCGGCGTCGCAGAGGGCCGTCCTGGTCCGGACCCGGGTGCCGTTCATCCCCGGGAGTGTATCGAGCCGGCCCCGCAACCGTCCCCCGACTCGCTGTCGGCGCGGCGAGGGTCCAGGCTGCCGGGTTCCAGTAACACGAAACCCCTGGAGGGTCCCGATGCGACGCACCTTCGTGCTCCTCGTCGTGCTGGCGCTCGCCGCTACAGCCTGCGGCGACGGCGGCACCGACACCACCACGACCAGCACCACCGAGGCGGCCACGACGACGGCGGCAGCCACCACCACCGAGGCGGCCGGGGTCAGCTTCACCGGCGCCGACGGCGTCGAGTCGCTGGTCACCGACACCAGCCGGATCGTCTCGCTCAACGGCGACCTCACCGAGATCATCTGGGAGCTGGGTCTCGGTGACCGGGTGGTGGCGGTCGACGTCACCACCACCTACCCCGACGAAGCCGCCGCCCTCCCCCAGGTCGGGTTCGGGCGCCAGCTCGCGGCGGAGGCGGTGCTCGCCTTCAGCCCCACCGTCGTCGTCGGTGACCAGCAGATCGCCCCGCCCGAGACGATCGAACAGATCCGCGGCGCCGGAGTCCCGGTGGTGATCCTCCAGACCCGGACCTCCCTCGACGGCATCGCCCCCAAGATCCGCGACATCGCCGAGATCCTCGACGTCCCCGACGCCGGTGAGGACCTGGTCGCCCGGGTCGACGCCGCCATCGCCGCCGCCGAAGCGAGGGCGGCGGGTGCCGCCGACGCCCCACGGGTCGCCTTCCTCTACGTGCGGGGGCCCGAGACGCTCCTGCTGTTCGGCGCCGGCATGGTGACCCAGGATCTCATCGAAGCCGCCGGAGGCGTCGACGCCGGAGCCGACAGCGGGATCGCCGGCGCGGTGCCGCTCACCCCCGAAGCCCTCGTGGCGGCCGCCCCGGACGTCATCATCTCCCCCGCCGGAGGTGTCGCCGCCCTCGGTGGGGTCGAGGCGCTCGCCGCGCTGCCTGGGGTCGCCGAGACGCCCGCCGGGCAGAACGGACGGTTCCTCATCTACGACGAGGCCGCCTTCCTCGGCCTCGGGCCCCGCACCGGCGAGGCGCTCGACCAGCTCGTCACCGACCTGCATCCCGACCTGGCCCGGTGACGATGCCCGGGTCCGACGCCGCCCCGCCGGGAAAACGGGGGCGGATGCTGCCGGTGTTCGCCGTGCTCAGCGCCGCCTTCGTCGTCGCCGTCGCCGTCGCACTCGGCATGGGAGCGGTGACGATCACCCCCGGCGAGGTGGTGCGGGTCCTCTCTCGCCACCTCGGCTTGCCGCTCGGACCGGAGCCGTCCTTCCAGGCCGACGCGGTGCTTTGGAACATCCGGTTCCCCCGGATCGTGCTCGGGTTGGTGGTGGGAGGCGGTCTCGGCGTCACCGGGGCGGCCCTCCAGGGCGTGTTCCGCAACCCGCTCGCCGACCCCCACCTCCTCGCGGTGGGACCCGGCGCATCGCTCGGCGCCATCGCCGCCATGGTCGTCTTCGGGAACCCGACCGTGGTGGCGCTGTCCGGCGCCGTCGCAGGAGGGGTCGTCACCGCCCTCGTGCTGCGGCGTTTCTCCGGCGACGCCACTCCCGACCCGTCCCGCTTCGTGCTCAGCGGTGTGGCGCTGGGGGCGGTGCTCACCGCCTTCGTCGGGTTCGCCGTCTTCGCCGCCGACCGGGCCGCGGTGCCGCCGGTCGAGTTCTGGCTGCTTGGCAGCGTCACCGGCGCCACCTGGCGCACCACCGCGTTGGTGGCGGCGCTCACGCTCGCCGGCGGCGGCGCCCTGCTCGTCACCGGGCGCTCCCTCGACCTCATGGCGCTCGGCGAAGCCGAGGCACGCCACCTCGGGGTGAACGTCGACCTCACCACCACCCTCGTCCTCGTCGCCACCGGACTCGTCGTGGGCGCCGGGGTGGGCGCCGTCGGGGTGGTGGGGTTCGTTGGCCTCCTCGCCCCGCATCTGGTGCGGCGCCGCCTCGGGTCCCGTCACCGACCCCTGCTCGCCGCCTCGGCGCTGTGCGGCGCGGTGCTGGTCGTCGCCGGTGACCTGGTGGCCCGCACCGTGGCGGCTCCGGTCGAGATCCCGGTGGGTCTGGTGACGGCGGCGTTGGGAGGCCCGTTCTTCCTGTGGCTGCTGCGACGCAGCCTGAGCCGGGGCGCGGCGTGACACCGCTGGTCGAAGCCCGCCGAATCGGGGTGCGCCGCGGTGACGCCATCATCCTCGCCGCGGTCGACGTGGCGGTGAGCCCCGGCGAGGTGGTGGCGGCGGTGGGTCCCAACGGGGCCGGCAAGACAACCCTGCTGCGGGTCCTGGCGGGCGATCTCACCCCCACTTCGGGGACGGTGCAGCTCGCCGGGTCCCCGTTGGCGCAGGTGTCGGGAGGGGACCGGGCCCGGCTGCGGGCGGTGCTCCCCCAACACCGTCCTGCCGACATCCCCTTCACCGCCTGGGAGGTGGTGATGATGGGTCGGCACCCGCATCGCCGCGACCCGGACAACTCGGCTGCGATCGACGCCGCCGCGGTCGACGCCGCCCTCGACGCCACCGACACTGCCGGCCTCGCCGGACGCCGCTACGCCTCGCTGTCGGGCGGCGAGCAGGCCCGGGTGGCGTTGGCCCGGGTCCTCGCCCAGCAAACCCCGCTGGTGCTGCTCGACGAGCCGACCGCCGGCCTCGACGTGGGACACGAGGAGCTGGTGTTGGGCGGGCTGCGGCGCCTCGCCCATGACGGGCGCGGGGTGTTCACAGTGCTGCACGACCTCAACGCCGCCGCCCGCCACGCCGACCGGATCTTGCTCCTGGAACGGGGCTCGGTGGCGGCGGCCGGCCCGCCCGGCGACGTGCTCGACGCCACGGTGCTGAGCCGGATCTACGCCCAGCCGATGCGCGTGATCCCCCACCCGTTCCGGGACTGCCCGCTCGTGCTCAGCGTCGACCGCTAGGAGCTTCGGTCTGCGTCCTGCATCTCGGCGATGTCGTACAGGGTGGTGCGGCGGGCC
>CAYUDA010000082.1:0-7285 GCA_964443425.1 uncultured Acidimicrobiaceae bacterium | reverse complement strand
AGTAGCTCTCGTAGAGGTCGGCGCCCATGCCGGCGACGTCGCCGACGTTGTCGCCGACGTTGTCGGCGATCGTCGCCGGGTTGCGGGGGTCGTCCTCGGGGATGCCGGCCTCGATCTTGCCGACCAGGTCGGCACCGATGTCGGCGGCCTTGGTGTAGATGCCACCACCGACACGAGAGAAGAGGGCGATCGACGACCCGCCGAGGGCGACCGCGGTGAGGACGCTGAAGGGCTGGTCGACCTTGAGCCATTCGACGAAGACCCCGTAGGCGAGGGCGAGGCCGAGCAGGCCGAGCCCGGCAACGGTGAAGCCCATCACGGCGCCGCCGCGGAAGGCCAGGGGCAGGGCCCGCTCGATGCCGCCCTCGTGGGCGGCTTGGGCGGTGCGGGCGTTGGCGGCGGTGGCGATGCGCATGCCGATGAAACCGGCTGACGCCGACAGGGAGGCACCGAACACGTAGGCGATGGCACCCCATGGCCGGCCCCAGTCGAGGAAGATGACGATGAGGGCGGCCAGGATCACGACGAAGCCGGCGACGGCGAAGTACTCACGGCGAATGAACGCCATGGCGCCTTCCCGGATCGCCGCCATCAGCTCCTGCATCCGCTCGCTCCCCGGATCAGCGGCGTTCACCTCGCGAGCGAAGAAGAAGGCGAGGATGAGGGCGGCGATCGCCGCGGCCAAGGCCATGTACAGCCAGATGATTGGGTCCACGAGGCAAGCTCCCACACGGTTCGACAGTGCTCGGTCGCCGGGATTCTAGCTGCCGCCGCCGCCCCCTCGATTCCGGCGCGGTGCTGCGCTCAGCGGGGGCGGGGACGGCGCAGCCAGAGCACGCCGGCGGCGAGGATGAGCCCGGCACCGACGAGCAGGGCCGGCAGGCTGGCCCCTTCGCCGAATTCCCTCCCCGGCTCGATGAGAATCAGTTCCTTGACGTCCAGGTACGACTCCCCGCCCCGATTCGGATCGTGGAACTCCCACTCTCCGGTGAGCCGCACCAGGGGGCCCCGTTTCCGGTATCCCCCGGGCGGGTCGAGCCCGTCGACGAGGTCGGCGGGGATCCGCACCCCGATGCCGATGTTGCCGCCGGTGCGGCGCCCGCCCTCCAGCAGCGGCTCCCGGGCATAGGAGTCGTCGTTGAGCTGGGTCCACACCGTCCCGTCGCTGCGGTAGCCGTAGTCGCCGACGAGCTCGCCTTGGACCGTGATCTCCCCCTTGTAGAGGGAGGGGTCGGAGAGCAGAGCGCCGACCGGCACCTGCGCCAGTGCCGGGGCGGCGGGCGCGAGCAGCAGCACCGCGACGGCGAGCAGGGCGAGGAGGCGGCGCATCACTTTCCCTTCACCCATGCGTAGAGGAACCCGAGGAAGGCGAACACGGCGACGAACTCGAGACGCCCCAGCCACATCTCGGCCATGTACACCAGCTTGAGCATGAGCGGCATCGCCGGATCGGTCACCCCCACCGAGAGCCCGACGTTGGCGCCGGCACTGACCGATTCGAACATGGCCTGGTCGAGGGGGACCCCGTACGCCATGCCCACCCCGGCACCGACCAGGAACAGCGCCACGTACAGCAGCGCTATGGTCATGGCGGCTTGGGCGAGCTGCGGGGTGAGCCGCCTGCGCCCGGCCTGGATGAACCCGGTGCCGACCACGGCTCCCTCCGGGAGCAGGACTTCCCGGATCTGGTTGACGATGGACCGCACCGTGATGCCGATGCGGAGCGCCTTGACGCCGCCTGCCGTCGACGACGCCATGCCTCCCAACGCCATGGCGAGGGCCAAGCCTCCGAACGCCAGGCCACCCCAGGTTGCCAGCTCGCTCGCCGGCACCGTGGCGAACCCGGTTCCGGTGTGAGCCGACAGCACCTGGAAGAACCCTTGCCGACTCAGCCCGACGGCGTGGGTGTAGAGGCCGGTGACGGCGAGACCGATGAGGGTCATCGCCATCGTCAGCCCGAAGGTGGAGAGGATGGTGCGGGTTTCGAGGTTGTCGAGCACGGCCCGGCGGCGCCCGGTCCAGAGGGCATAGTGGAGCCCGAACGACATGGCGCCGGCCACCATCAGCACCCCGGCGGTGGCTTCGAAGATCGCCGAGTGGTAGTAGCCGACGCTGGTCGACTGGGGGGCGAACCCTCCGGTGTCGAACCCGGCGAAGAAGATCATGAGCCCGTGGAAGACGGCACGGGGAAGCGTGAAGCCGAGGACCTGCCAGGCGACCAGCCCCAGGGTGGTGACGCCGAGCACGAGGTGCACCATCGACACCGACCAGATGAACCGGGCGGTGGAGGTGACGGACGGCAGGATTCGCTCGTCGCGGGCCTCCCCCAGGTAGAGGGTGAGGGCGCCCCCACCGGCGAACACCAGCAGGGCGGCGATGATGATGCCCTGGCCGCCGAGGAAGTGGAGCAGGTGGCGCCAGAAGTTGAGGGAGGGAGCGAGATGGTCGAGGTCCTGCACCAGTGCCAGCCCGGTCGTGGTCAGACCGGAGACGGCGTCGAAGAGGGCGTCGATCTCTCCCCCCCAGTGCCCCGACAGCACGAAGGGAATGGCGCCGATGAGCGGCACGAGCAGCCAGGTGAGCGCCACCACCACCATGCCGTGAGACCAGTCGAGGCGGTCGGAGGTCGGTTGGCGCAGCCCGATCACGCCGAGCAACAGGAAGATGCCGATCATCAGCAGGAAGGAAGAGAAGGGATGCCATTCCCGCCCCACGGTCGCCCAGGCGAGCGGCACCAGACCGGCGAGTCCGACGACGACGAAGATGCGGCCCATCGAGTGGGCGATGACCCGGAAGTCCTCGGCGACCGGTTTGATCAGCACGTCATACCAGGAGGACGACGACGGCGCCGATGAGGAGGGCAACGAGGGCGAGGATCAGGACGGCCGCCACCTCGATCACGAACGAGATGAGACCGCCGGCCGCGTCGGAGAGGAGGTGGCTGGGGCGGCGGGAACCGGGACGGTTCTTCATGCGTCACCCTCGACGACGACGGCGTCGAGCGCGTCGCAGAACGGCCCCTCGTTCTCGAGCGTGGTCACGGCGAGGATCCGGTCGCCGGGTCGCAAGCTGGTGGCGGCGTCGGGGACGAACGCGTCGCCGCCGCGGATCACGGTGACGAGCACCGAAGGTCGCGGCAGCTTCAATTCCGAGAGGGGCGTTTCGGGGAATCCGTCGGGGATGGAGCGTTCGACGAGGCTGATCTTGCCGCCGCCGATGAGGGCGACCCGGCTCAGGTCCGCCACCTCGACCTCGCGGGAGATGACGCCGGCCATGAGGTCGGTGACGCCGATCACCGGGATCTTGAGGGCGTCGAAGGTGGGGCGGTTGCGCGGGTTGTTGAGGCGGGCGAGCACGTGCTTGGCGCCGAGCGTCGCCGCCAGCTGGCAGGCCACCAGGTTGTCCTCGTCCCTCCCGGTGACGGCGAGCACCCAATCGGTGCGGTTGACGTCGGCCGACAGCAGCAGCTCGACGTCGGTGCCGTCGCCCTCGAAGACGAGCACGCCGGCGTCGTCGATCACTTTGTGGGCGCGCTCGACGCTCTCCTCGATCACGGAGACCACGTGGCCGTCGCGATCGAACTCCCGCGCCAGGTAGGAGCCGACCTTGCCGCCGCCGATGAGCAGGATCCTCACTCGTCCTCCGGGTGCTTGATGTAGCGACGTACCTTGCCGAGCACGCCCTCGCGAGCCGCGGCCACCACCAGGTCGTCTTCCCGCAGGGTGAAGCCGGGGTCGGGGATGTGGGTGAGGGTGTCGCGTCGCACCGCGGCGACGCGGAGCTGCCCCTGGACTTCGAGGGCGGCCACGGTGACGTCGTTGGCCCGCTCCCCCAAGAGCATCTCGACGATCTCGACGTCCCCGCCCGTGAAGGTCACGTGGTAGTGGAACTCGGGGTTGACGATCTCCTCGTAGATCACCCGTGACGCCAGCTTGGCGCCCGCGGTGTACTCGACGTCGAGGGCCCGGTAGGAGTCGGCGCGCCGCGGGTCGTCGAGGCGGGCGATGGTCTTGGGGACGCCGAAGAACTGCTTGGCGATCTGCACCGCCATCAGGTTGGCGTTGTCCGAATTGGTGACCGCGACGAAGGCGTCGGCGAATTCGATGCCGGCTTCCTGCAACAGCTCGATGTCGTAGGAGAGCCCCTCGTGGATGGTGCCGTCGAAGGTGCTGCCGAGGCGCCGGAACATCTCGGTGCGATGGTCGATCACCGAGACGTCGTTGCCGTCTTCGGCGAAGGTGAGCGCAAGGTCACTCCCGACCCGGCCACACCCTGCGATGACGATGCGCACGCACTCTCCTCTCCTGCGCCGCCCCAGGCTAAAGGCTCGGGCCCCCACCGGCATCAACCGGTTGCTGCCGGACGGTCGGGCCGGGCCGGTGGACGAGCGGAGGCACAGACGCCGTGAACGGCGCCGAAGGGTAGCGGTGGCGCCGGGCGGCATCGGTGTCATGGCGCATCGCCGGTCAGGGTTCCGGATAGCGATCGACCCTCGATAGCATCACAACTCGTGTCTCCATCACGTCGCATCCCACTCTTCCTCGTCGCCGCGCTGGTGGCCGCTTCGTGCAGCGGCGGCGGGGAGCCGGCGACCACCACGACCTCGACGACGACGACCTCGACCACCACCACCACCTCGACCACGCAGCCGGTGGCGACCGTCGCCATGACCGGAGAGATGGACGCCGGGGTACAGACGGTGCTCGAAGACCTCTACTCGTGGCTGGCCGATCGACGCAACCCGGAGCCGGACGTCCCGCCGGACCTGCTCGCCCATCTCGGCGAGGAGACGGCAGCCGCCGGCGAGCGAGCCGCCACCGTGTCACAGGCCGAACTGCCGGACGGCGACTCGGTGGCGGTGGCCGAGGTGGGGAGCGACGCGGTGTTCCTCGCCGACACCGGTGCCGGGTGGCACGTCGTCGCCGCCGACGTCGGGGCGGCGGGTCCGTGGCTGGGGCCGGCGCCGCGCATGCTGCTGGTGCTCGGCTCGGACGCCCGGCCCGGGGAGAACCAGCAACGGTACCGAGCCGATAGCGTGCACCTGGTGACGCTGTTGGCGGACGGGAGCGGCGGCGCCATCGTGGGGTTCCCCCGCGACAGCTGGGTGGAGGGACCCGACGGCGGCATCAAGCTGAGCAGTCTCATGGCGGGCCGCGGTCCCGAGATCATGCTGGAGAAGGTGACCGAGCTGTCCGACCTGCCGGTCGAGGGCTACGTCGTCACCGGGTTCTCCGGGTTTCTCGGCCTGATCGAGACGCTGGGCTCCCTCACGGTCGATCTCCCCACGGCGATGCGTAGCGGCAACAACTGGGCCGACTACCCGGCGGGGGTACAGACGCTGTCGCCGACGTTGGTGTTGCGCCTCGCCCGGATCCGCAAGGGACTCCCCCGCGGTGACTTCGATCGATCGGTGAACCAGGGCCTCGTCATGCAGGCGGGGATGGCGGCGGTGCAGGAGCTGGGCGTGGCAACGCTTCCCGACCTGCTGGTGGCGTTGACGGAGAACACCTGGACCGATCTCCCCACCGACGACCTGCTCGCGTTCGCCGCCGCCGCGTATCTGGTGGTGCCCGAGTCGCTCGACAACATCGTCCTCCCGGGTCGGGTGGGGACGGCCGGGGCGGCCAGCGTGGTCTATCTCGACGAGGAGGGGACGGCAGCGATCTTCTCCGATCTCGCCGACGGAGCCCTTTCTGACACGGCGGCCGATTCCGCCGGATGAGCAGCCGCCCTCGGTGGGCTGTTGACCACCCAGAGTGGGCTAGATACTTCGTGAGTATCAGTTCTCACCATTGACCAGCGGCGGCGTCCAACTATTCTCACCCGCGGGCATTGAGACGAATCCCGGGCTGAGTCGTATCGCGGCGTCCGCCCGGCAGGAGAGGTAGGGACAAGATGATGATGGGGGATTCTGTCCGTCGAGTGCGGGCATTCGTGGTTCTGATGATGCTGGGTTCGCTGATCGCGGTCAACACTGCATCGGCGGTAGCGGACATCGTCCCGTACGAGGACAACCTGGCGCTGGCGCCCGGCGTGACCGTGTCCCAGTCGTCGACCGAGGTGACGGGCGGCGGCGGTTGGTGGAACCCCGGCACGCCCCGCAGCGCCGACCAGGCCATCGATGGGGTGCTCAACGGCACGTTCCTGCGGACCGACGGAAACCAGGAGGGCACCTATCAGGTGGTGTCGGTGGCCGGCACCAACGCCGATGCGCAGGCGTGGTGGCAGGCGGATCTAGGCGCGTCGCGCTACGTGCACGACATCGTGGTGTGGAACCGCACCGACGACCTGGCCGGCAACCTCGCCGACTTCTACCTGTTGACGTCGGAGAGCCCGATCCCGACCAGCCTCTCCGCCGCCCTCGCCGATTCCAACGTCCACAGCCAGCACGTCAACGGACCCGTGGACGTGTCGCAGCGGTTCACCATCAACCGCAACGCCCGCTACGTGAAGATCCAACTCGCCGGCACCAACAACCTCTACCTGGCCGAGGTGCAGATCGGTGACGTCGGGGCCGAGCTGGCTCCGATGCCGGACCGCACCTGGGGCGTGGTCGGCGTGGCCGATCCCCCGGCAGGCACTCCCTCCTTCCAGGATGCCCGCTATGAGGCGATGGCGATCGAGCAGATCGGCAACACCATCTACGTCGGGGGTGCGTTCGAAGAGGTCGTCTACAACCGGTCCGGCACCCACTATCAGCAGCCGTTCCTGGCCGCCTTCCGGGCCGATACCGGCGAGTGGATCAGCTGGTGGCGCCCCCAACTCGACGCCCCGGTCTACTCCCTGGCCGCCTCCCCCGACGGGTCCCGCCTGTTCGTCGGCGGTGAGTTCCTCCACGTCAACGGTCAGGCCCAGTCCGGCCTCGTCGCCCTCGACGCCGCCACCGGCGAGACCGACGCGTCCTGGGACGTCGACGTCCAGAACAGCAGCCTGAGCTACCGGCCCGCGGTGCGCTCCCTCGTCGTCGAGGGCAACTGGCTCTACATCGGCGGCAGCTTCGGGCGCATCAACAACAACAACATCTACACCCAGCTCGGCCGGGTCAGCCTCACCACCGCCGCCCCCGACACCTCGTGGCGCCCGGAGGTGGCCGGCGGCGGCATCTGGGGCCTTGACACCGACCCGAGCCGGCACCGGGTCTACCTGGTCGGGTTCTTCACCTCGGTCGACGGCAACACCAACGCCATCGGCGTCACCGCGGTGCACGATCAGACCGCGGCGCTCATCCCCGGTCTGCAGCACCCGGTCGACCTCTATCCCGACGAGCACCAGCACTACGAGATCA
>CAYUDA010000081.1:0-7334 GCA_964443425.1 uncultured Acidimicrobiaceae bacterium | reverse complement strand
GGGCACCCACTTCGTCCCCACCCTTTACTTGTGCATGGCGTCGAAATCGGTTCCCGATCGATCGCCATGCCGGGGTCGGGAACGCCGCCCCGACTGCCGCGACCCGGTAGCCTGAGCCGACCGCCGACCGCCGACCGAGAGAGGTGCCACCCATGAGGCGATCGACCGTGCTGCTCGTAACCGTCACGATGCTCGGGCTGGTCGCATGCGGCGGCGGGAACGACCGAGCCACCGCCCCCGGCGTCGTCACGGTGTCTCCGGCGGAAGCGGCGGACGTCATCGCCGCCCACCGGGACGATTCCGCCTTCACGATCGTCGACGTGAGGACCCCCGAAGAGTTCACCGCCGGCCACCTCGAGGGAGCGGTCGACATCGACATCTACGACGCCGGCTTCGACGACGCCATTGCCGCCCTCGACCCCGACGGGATCTACGTGCTCTACTGCCGGTCGGGGAATCGCAGCGCCGCGGCGGCCGACCTGATGCGCCAGCTCTCCTTCACCGCCGTCTACGAGATCGACGGTGGCATCGTGCAGTGGGAAGGGGACGGGTTCCCGGTGGTCGGCTGACCGTCAGGTGGCGTTGCCCACCGGGCAGGACGCTCCGGTGCCGGCGATCCCGCAGTAGCCGTTGGGATGCTTGGAGAGGTACTGCTGGTGGTAGTCCTCGGCATAGAAGAACGGGCCTGCGGCGGCAATCTCGGTCGTGATCGGGTCGTAGCCGGCAGCAATGACGTTGGGCTCGAAGCGATCACGGCTCGCCTCGGCGGCGGCCCGCTGTTCCTCACCGGACCAGTAGATCGCCGACCGGTACTGGGTCCCTACGTCGTTGCCGGAGCGCATACCCTGGGTCGGGTCGTGACTCTCCCAGAACACCTTGAGCAGCTGCTCGTAGCTCACCTTGGCAGGGTCGAAGACGACGAGCACCACCTCGGTGTGGCCGGTCATCCCGGTGCACACCTCCTCGTAGGTGGCGTTCTCGGTGAGCCCTCCGGCGTAGCCGACCGCGGTCGAGAAGACGCCCGGCACCTGCCAGAAGACCCGCTCGGCACCCCAGAAACAGCCCATGCCGAACACGGCGGTCTCCATCCCCTCAGGGAAAGGAGGCACGGTCGGGTTGCCGTTGACGTGATGGGTGCCGCCCACCGGCATCCGGTCGGAGTGTCCGGGAAGGGCGGTCTCGGCGGTGGGCATGGTCTTGGCGTGGCGTGTCATCCACATGGTGTTCTCCCTCTCGGCGGGGGCGTTGTCGGCAACGCCGCGCCGGTGGTATCTGTTCCCATCGCCCGTCGGCATGGAGACACGCGGGGTGGGTGGTGACGATCAGGGTTCGTGCCCTCGCCGGCGGCGACCTTCCCTGGCTCCGGCGGCTGCTGCAGGAGCGTTGGGGCGGGGAGGACGTGGTCGTCCATGGGGCGCGGTTCCGGCCGACGGCGCTCGGACCCATCGAGGAGTGACCGCGTCGTCCGGGGGCGTCTCAGGCGGCGGCCCGGACCGGGCGAAGGTGACCCACCAGGTTGCGGCCGGCGAGGGTGACGAAGAAGAGCGCCACTGCCAGGCCCGACATGGTGGCTCCGGCCGCGGTGTCGAAGTGGAAGCTGAGGAGCAGCCCGGCGACGACCGACACCGTTCCCACCCCGACCGCGACCAGCATCATGACCGGCACCCGGCGGGCGATGAGCGACGCGGTGGCCGGCGGCGCCACCAGCAGGCCGAACACGAGCAGCGAACCCACCGCCTGGAAGGAACTCACCACGGCCAGGGTGATGAGCCCCAGCATGACGACGTGGGCGCGCCGCGGCGCCAGGCCGAGCACCTCGGCCTTCTCCTCGTTGAAGGCGAGGGCCAGCAGCGGCCGGTAGAAGAGGATGGCGCCGCCCACCGAGATCACCGCGGTGACGGCCTGGACCACCACGTCTCCCCAACTGATGGCGAGCACGTCCCCGAACAGCACCGCCACCAGATCGACCGCAAAGGATCCCGAGCGGGAGATGATCACCACCCCCAGGGCCAGCATCCCGACGAAGAGCAAACCGATGGCGGTGTCCTCGGTGAGCCGGGTGGTGCGATGGATCACCGAGATGGCGCCGATCATCACCACCGCCGCCGCGGCCGCGCCCAGGGTGAGGTTGACGTCGAGCAGCAGCGCCACCGCCACTCCCGGGATGACTCCGTGGGCGAGGGCGTCGCCCATGAAGGCGAGGCCCCGCAGCACCACCCAAGTGCCGACCACCGAGGTCGTGACCACCGCCAGGATGCCGGCGGCGAGAGCCCGTTGCATGAAGGTGTAGGTGAACGGTTCGGTCAGCCAGTCCATTCGACTCGTCCTCGCTGTCGTCAGTCTGCCAGGGCGATGGTGATTCGGGTGGCATCGGTGCGCATCATCGAGAGGTAGTCGGCGGCGTCGGAATCGGATGGGCCGAGCGATCCCGTGTAGAGCGGCACCACCTCGATCGGGCGGGACAGCTCGGCGGCGACGGCGTCGGCGAGGGCGGTGGGTTGGGTCGTCTCGGCGAAGACGGCGTCGAGGTCGAAGTGCTCGAGGACCGCCACCAGCTCGGCCAGGTCGGCGGGGCTCGGGGCGGCGAGGGTGGTGCCGGAAGGGATCACGGTGCCGACGATCTCGAACCCGTAGCGGTCGGCGAAGTAGCGCAGGGCGTTGTGGTTGGTGACGAGCAGTCTGCGCTCCGGAGGCACCGCCGCCAGGATCGCCTCCATCTCGTCATTGGTGGCGCGCACCTCGGCGGCGTAGGCGGCGGCCCGTTCCGTCCAGCCGGTGGCGTCGGCCGGGTCGGCCTCGCCCAGCGCGGCGCCGATCAGCTCGGCGGCGTTGGCCATGCGCAACGGATCGAGCCACCAGTGTGGGTCCAACGCAGAGTCGCCATCCTCGTGGTCCCCGGAGGCGGCGGCTGCGTTCCATGGGAGCGGGTCGAGCTGTTCACCGAGGGAGAGCACGGTCGCCCCGTCGGAGGCCGCGGTGTCGATCACCGCCGCGAGCCCCTCCTCGAGCTGGAGGCCGCTGGCGACGATCAGGTCGGCGTCGGCCATGGCGGCGGCCTGCGAAGCCGAGGCCTGGAAGGCATGAGGATCCTGACCGGGGTGCATGAGCACCGTCACGTCGGCGGCGTCGCCGGCGATGCGAGTGACGACGTCGCCGAGGATCGTGGTGGTGGCGACGACCTGGGGGCGATCGGTGGTGGTGGTGGCAGCGCCGCCGCTGCAGGCGGAGGCCACCAGGACGATGGCGCCCAAGATGGCGAGCAGTCGAGAGCGGCGGGTCGGCGGAGGAGGGACCATCAGTGTTCCTTGGTGGAATGAGAATCAGTCTCATCTTACGCGAACATAGAATGAGAATCAAAATCATGTACACTGACGCCGTGGAATACGTGACCGACCTCGAACAGCGGGTGGGGGAGCGGCTCGGCGCACGCCGGGTCCGCTTCACCGACACCCGCCGAGCCACGGTGCGGGTTCTGGCTCGGGCCGGCGGTCCCCGCACCGCCTCCGAACTGCACGACACGCTGCGGGACCGGGTGCCGCTCTCGTCGCTCTACCGGACCCTCACGGTGCTCGAAGACGCCGGGGTCCTCGATCGCTCCCACGACGCCCAAGGCGTGGCCCGCTACGAGCCGGCCGAGTGGCTGCTCGGGCACCACCACCACCTGGTGTGTGTCGAGTGCGGTGCGGTCAAGGACATCCAGATCGCCCCGCAGGTCGAAACCGAGGTGTCCCGGCTCGTGGAGCGCATCGCCACCGAGGCGGGCTACACGGCCACCGGCCACAAGATCGAGGTCGAAGGGATCTGCCGCTCGTGTGCCCGGTGAGCGAACCCGCGGCCCGCGGTGATGGCGTCGTGCTCGCCTACCAACACCGGGTGGCGGTCGCCGCGTCGACCTTCACCATCCCCGGCGGGCGGCTCACCGCCGTCATCGGTCCCAACGGCTCGGGCAAGTCGACGTTGCTGCACGGCCTCACCGGATTGGTGCGGCTCGCCGCCGGCACCATCGAGGTGTTCGGCGCACCCCCGACCGCGGTGCGGAACCGGGTCGCCTACGTATTGCAGTCCACCAAGGTCAACGAGGTGATGCCGGTGACGGTGCGCGAGGTCGTCGCCATGGGTCGCTACGCCGCGTTGGGGCCGTTCCGGCCCTTCCGGATCGGTGACACCGCCGCGGTGGAGGAGGCGCTGGAGCGGCTCCAGATCGTCGACCTCGCCGATAGCCACCTCACCGAGCTTTCCGGGGGACAGCGCCAGCGCGTTTTCGTCGCTCAAGGCCTGGTCCAGGGGGCCGACCTGCTCCTGCTCGACGAACCGGTCACCGGGCTCGACATCGTCTCGCGCGACCTCATCATCACCGCCATCCGCCACGAGCTGGAGCGGGGGAGGACCGTGGTCTTCACCACCCACGACCTGGCGGAGGCGGGCGAAGCCGACCACGTGATCCTCATGTCGGGCAAGGTGGTCGCCGACGGTGTCCCGGCCGAGGTTCTCGCTCCCGACCGGCTCGCCGCCGCCTACGGGATCGGGATCGTGCACCTCGAGGACGGCTCGGTTGCCCTCGACGACGCCGTTCATGTCACCCGGCAACGCCACGTGCACTTCGAGCGCGGCGGCCGGTCCTGAGGCGACGTCGAGGTCCTGTCACGAGTAGGGTGAGCGCCAGGGAGGTGCCCATGGAGAGCAGCTCAAAGGGCAGCGATTCCGATGCCACCGTGGTCGAGGATGAGGCTCCTGTCACCGATAGGGAACATGCTCCGGACGCGCCCACCGGAGCATCCCCGATCCTCGAGACCGCGCTCGCCGAGTCATCGGCGGCGGACGAGCCCCGTCCCCGGATGAAGAAGAAGGCCTACGAGGCCGAGTTGAAGCGGCTCCAGATGGAGCTGGTGAAGCTGCAGCGATGGATTCGGAGCGAGGGGTTGAAGGTCGTGGTGATCTTCGAGGGCCGGGACGCCGCCGGGAAGGGCGGCGTGATCAAGCGCATCACCGAGCGGCTCAACCCCCGGGTGTGCCGGGTGGAAGCGCTCGGGACGCCCACCGAGCGGGAACGCACCCAGTGGTGGTTCCAGCGGTACGTTCCCTACCTTCCGGCGGCCGGGGAAGTGGTCCTCTTCGACCGCTCCTGGTACAACCGGGCGCTGGTGGAGCCGGTGATGGGGTTCTGTTCAGAGGACCAATACCAGGAGTTCCTCCGTACCTGCCCCGAGTTCGAGCGCATGCTGGTCCGCTCCGGCATCATCCTCGTCAAGTACTGGTTCTCGGTGAGCGACGAGGAGCAGGAACGGCGCTTCCTGGAGCGTCGGGAGAACCCCACCAAGCGGTGGAAGCTGAGCCCGATGGACCTGGAGTCGCGGGCCCATTGGGTCGACTACTCGCGGGCGAAGGACATCATGTTCGCCCACACCGACATCAAGCAGGCCCCCTGGTACGTGGTCAACGCCGATGACAAACGCCGAGCCCGGCTCAACTGCATCCATCACCTGCTCAGCATCATCCCGCACGAAGAGGTCGAGCCGCCCGAGATCGTGCTGCCTGCGCGCCAGTCGAACCAGGGGTACGTGCGCCCGCCGATGGCCGACCAGACCTTCGTCGAAGACGTCTACTGATCCGGGCTTCCGCTTGCAATTGCGAGCGATCCGCTTACAATTGCGAGGGCAAGGAGGCTCAATGCTGCCAGAAGGCCAGGCTTCGCCTCAGGCGCTCCCGGATCACTACCCCCATCGGTTCGAGCGGTCCGTCGTGCTGCGCGACGGCCGGACGGCGCGGATCCGCCCGGTGCTACCGACCGACGGGCCGGCGCTGCGGCACGCCATCGACACCGCCGACTCCGAGACCCTCTACCACCGGTTCTTCAACTCGTCGATCACCATCGACCAGAGCCAGATCCAGCGCCTGACCGAGCTGGACTACCGCAGTCGCTTCGCCCTGGTGGTGCTCGCCCCGGACGGGACCGGTGTCGGCATCGCCCGCTACGAGCCGTTCGCCGAGGGCGTGGTGGAGGTTGCGGTGGCGGTCACGCCCGCCTGGCGCCGGGTCGGGCTCGCCTCAACCCTGTTCGCCATGCTGGAAGAGGCGGCCTCAGAGCGCGGCATCACCCGCCTCCACGCCTTCTACCTGGCGGAGAACCGGGCCGCCGAGCGGCTCATGGCGGCGAGCGGATTCACCGTTCCCCACATCGAGGATGGCGTGGCCGAGGCCTCCAAGAGCCTCATCTGATCGCGACCGGGATCGGTGGCGGCCACGGAAGGGGGATCCGGCTTCGACGGTAGGCTCTGCCGATGGCGACCACCGTGGCCGAAATCCTCGCCCGGATCGGCTCCCGGTTTCCCCTCTCGAAGGCGGCAGCCTGGGACGAGCCGATCGGGCTCCAGTTCGGTGACCCGGCCTCCCCGGTGCGCCGGCTCGCGGTGTGTCACGAGGTCACCGAAGCAGTCACCGCCGTGCTGGAGCGCGATCCCGTCGATCTGGTCGTCACCTACCACCCCCTGCTCTTCGGGTCTACCGAGCGCCTGGTGGCCGGTCCCACCGCCAGCGGCCGTGCCTTCCGCCTCATCAGGCGCGGCGTGGCGGTGGCGGCGGTCCACACCGCCTTCGACGTGGCGGCCGGCGGTGCCGCCGACGCCCTCGCCGCCGAGGTCGGTCTGGAGGACACCCGCGGATTTGGCCCGTTGTGGGGCCCGCTCGGCTCCAAGGTGACCGTGTTCGTGCCCGAAGCGTCCGCCGAGGAGGTCGCCGCCGCCATGGCGGACGCCGGCGCAGGGGACATCGGCAACTACGGCGCCTGCTCCTTCCGCACCGCCGGCACCGGGACGTTCTTCCCCCGGGATGGCGCCGACCCGGTGGCAGGGGATCGCGACCGGCTGAACCGGGAACCCGAGGTGAAGATCGAGATGGTGGCGCCCGCCCACCGGGTCGACGACGTGGTGGCGGCGCTGCTTGCGGCGCATCCCTACGAGGAGCCCGCCTACGACGTGTGGGACGCCCGGGGCAACGCCGGGCTCCTCGGCAGGGTCGGGACGCTGCCGGCGCCCTCGACGGTGAAGAAGCTCGGGCTGCTGGTCCGCCAACGCCTCGGAGGGGTGGTCCGGATCGCGGGCACCGGGCCGGTGCGCACCGTGGCCGTCATCCCCGGTTCGGGTGGATCGTTCCTGGCGTCTGCCGCCGCCGCCGGCGCCGACGTCGTCGTCACCGGAGACGTGTCTCACCACGCCGCCCAGCGCTCCCTCGGGCGGGGCGTCGCACTCGTCGATCCCGGCCACATCGCCACCGAACGAGCCGGTGTCGCCGCACTGTACGCTGAGGCCTCTACGATCGTCGCCGCCGAGGACCTCACC
>CAYUDA010000080.1:0-7380 GCA_964443425.1 uncultured Acidimicrobiaceae bacterium | reverse complement strand
GCGACGTGGCGGAAGCGGGCATCCCGCTGTGGAGCGAGATGGAGTTCGCCGCCCGTCACCTCAGCGCCCCCTACGCCGCGGTGACCGGCACCAACGGCAAGACCACCGTCGTCGCCGCCACCACCGCCATGCTGGAGGCGGAAGGGCTCCATACGGTGGCCGCCGGCAACATCGGCCGCGCCGTCTCCGAGGTGACGGGGGAGCAGTGGGACGTGGTGGTGATCGAGGCGTCCAGTTTCCAGCTCCGCTTCACCGAGCGCTTCCATCCTCGCGCCGCCGCCATCCTCAACGTCGCTCCCGACCACCTGGACTGGCACGGCAGCCTCGCCGCCTACAGCGAGGCCAAGCAGCGCATCTACGCCAACCAGGTCCCCGACGACGTGCTCGTCTACGACGCCGACGACCCGGGCGCCATCGCCGCGGTGGCGGCGGCAACGTCACGTCGGGTGCCGGTGAGCGGGCGACGGGTGCCGTTCCACGGCAACGGTCCCGCCGGCGACGTGCTCCGCATCGGCGCCATGGAGGTGCCGCGCCCCGACCTCGACGCCGCCTTCACCATGGACCTGGTGGCGGCGGCCACCCTCGCTGCCGCCCTCGGGGCGGGGCGGGAAGCCGTCGAGGTGGTGGTGAAGGGGTTTGTGCCCGCCTCCCACCGGCGCACCGTGGTGGGGGTGTGGGACGGGATCCCGTGGATCGACGACTCGAAGGCCACCAACCCCCACTCGGCCGTGGCGGCCGCCTCGGCCTACCGCTCGGTGGTGCTCATCGCCGGTGGCCGCAACAAGGATCTCGACCTGTCGCCGCTGGCAGCGGTGCCCTCCGTCCGTCACGTCATCGGGATCGGGGAGGCCGCCGCCGAGCTCGCCGCCGCGGTTGCCCCGGAGCGGTACACCGCGGCCGCCGACCTGGAACAGGCGGTCGCCATCGCCGACTCGATCGCCAACGCAGGGGACACGGTGCTGCTCGCTCCCGGATGCGCCAGCTTCGACATGTTCGACTCCTACGCTCACCGCGGCGAGGAGTTCGCCCGCATCGTGCGCGCCAGGAAGGGAGGCGACGATGGCCGGTAGGGTGACCCCGATCAGCGCGGCGAGGTCGGTGGGGCGCGCCGAGCACACCGCAGGTGACCGCACCGCGGTGCTGCTGCTGCTTCCCATCGCCATGCTGCTCATCGTGGGGCTCGGGGCGTTGCTGTCGGCGTCGTCGGTGGTGGCGATCCGGGCCGACCTCGACAGCCTCTATTACGTCAGACGACAGATCCTGTGGACCCTGGCCGGGGTGGGGGCGCTGCTGCTCGCCAGCCGGATCCCGTACCGTTTCTACGCCCGCTGGGCACTCGCCATCTTCAGCATCGCGGTCGCCGGTCTCGTCGCCACCCTGGTGTTCGGGACGGTTCGGGGCGGGGCCCGGCGCTGGCTCGAGATCGGGCCTATCCCGATCCAGACCTCCGAGTTCGCCAAGTTCGCGGTCGTGGTCGTGCTCGCCACCGTCATGACGAAGAAGGAGAAGCACCTTCGCCAGTTCCCCCACGTCTTCTGGCCGGTGGTGGCGACCCTCGGCATCGTCGGTGGGTTGCTGCTGCTGCAACCCGACCTGGGGACGGCGGTGCTCATCGCCGCCTCGGCCTTCGCGGTGCTCACCGTGTCGGCGGCGCCGTTGCGTCACGTCATCGGCCTCGGCACCCTCGGGGCGGGCGCCGCCATGGCGCTTGCCTTCGCCGCTCCCTACCGGGCCCGCCGAGTCACCAGCTTCCTCGACGCCGGCGCCGACCGGCTCGGGGACGGGTACCAGGCGTTCCAGAGCCTGGTGGCGCTCGGCACCGGGGGCTGGTTCGGGGTCGGTCTCGGGGCCAGCCGGGCCCGCTGGTCGTTTCTCCCCAACGCCCACACCGACTTCATCTTCGCCATCATCGGGGAGGAGACCGGGCTGGCCGGCTCGCTGGCGGTGATTGCGCTGTTCCTCGCCTTCTCCATCGTGGGCACCGCGGTGGCGATGCGGGCCCCCGACCGCTTCGGGCGGCTGCTGGCAGTCGGCATCGTCGCCTGGATCAGTTTCCAGGCCATCGTCAACATCGGTGGCGTCACCCGGGTGCTCCCCATCACGGGGGTCCCGCTCCCGTTCGTCTCGGCCGGGGGATCCGCCATGCTCGCCAATCTGTTCGTCGTCGGGGTGCTGCTCAACATCGCCTGGTCCGGCAGGCGTGGAACGGAACCCGCCAAGGGTTCGGCATGACCTACGCCATGGCCGCCGCCGGGACCGGGGGACACGTCTACCCGGCCCTCGCCGTGGCCGACGCCCTGGTCGCCGCCGGGGTGGCCGCCGGCGACATCGTCTTCTTCGGCGGCGACCGCATGGAGGCGCGAGCCGTTCCCGCCGCCGGCTACGACTTCGTGCCGGTCGAGATGCGGGGGCTGCGGCGCTCCCTGTCGCCCCGGAACCTCTCGCTCCCCGTGGTGGTGCGCCGAGCGCGCCAGGTCATCGCCGACCACCTTCGGGAACGCCACGTCACCGTGATGACCGTCTTCGGCGGCTACATCGCGGTGCCGGCCGCCGGTGCGGCCCGCCGCGCCGGGGCGACGCTCTTCGTCCAGGAGCAGAACGCGGTGCCCGGACTCGCCAACCGGCTCGTCGCCCGCCGGGCGGCGGCAGCCTTCGTCGGTTTCCCCGACGCCGCCGCCAGGCTGCCGCGAGCCCGCCTCACCGGCAATCCGCTGCGGGCCTCGTTCGCGCGGTTCGACCGGGCCGCTCTCGCCGCCGAGGCGCGGCGCCGATACGGCCTGCCCGCCGGTCCGCCGGTGCTCGGGGTGCTCGGCGGCAGCCTCGGGGCTCGCGTGCTCAACGAGGTCACGATCCGGCTCGCCGACACCCTCGACGCCGACCGCATCGCCATCGTCCACCTCACCGGGCGCAGCCACCTCGACGCGGTGGAGGCCAGGGCGGCGCGGGCTCCGACGCCGTGGGCGGTGCGAGCCTTCGAGGACGAGATGACCTGGTTCTACGCCGCCGTCGACCTGGTGCTGTCCCGGGCGGGGGCGCTCACCATCAGCGAGCTGGCCGCCACCGGCACCCCGGGGGTGGTGGTGCCCTACGCCCTCGGCACGGCCGGGCACCAGGCGGCCAACGCCGCCGCCCTCGAACAGGCCGGTGGGGTCGTGGTGATGGAGGAGCGTGACATCGACCGGGTCCCGGCCGCCATCGAGCAGCTCCTCGGCGACCCGGCCCAGCTCGAAGCGATGGCGGATGCGGCCCGTGCCCAGGGACGACCCGACGCGGCCGAGGTCATTGCTGCCGCGCTCCGGGCCGCCGCGGCCGACGGCGGGGGAGGTGCCGGCAATGGATGACCTGGAGCGCCTCGTCGGGTCACGGCACATCCACCTCGTGGGGGCAGGGGGAGCAGGTATGAGCGGCCTCGCCAAGCTGCTCGCCGGCCAGGGCCACTTCGTCACCGGCTCCGACCTCAAGCCGAGTCGGCTCTACGAGTCGCTGCTCGACGCCGGGGTCGAGACCTGGCTCGGCCACCGTCCGGACCGAGCCGCCTCGGCCGACCTGGTCGTCGCCTCCTCGGCGGTGCCCGACCGCGATCCCGAGCTGACCGCGGCTGGCGCGGCCGGGGTTCCGGTGTGGCAGCGACCCCGCCTGCTCGACGCCTTCACCCGGGGTATGCCCGGATTCGGGATCACCGGAACGCACGGCAAGACGACCACCACCGGGCTGGCGGTGGCCGCCTTCCATGGGCTGGGCCGGGACCCCACCTTCCTCGTCGGCGGCGAGCTGGTGGCGCTCAACACCGGCGCCCACCTCGGCGATCCCGACCTGTTCGTTCTCGAAGCCGACGAGGCGTTCGGGACCTTCCGTCACCTCCACCTGCGGGGCCTCGTCGTCACCAACGTCGAGGCGGACCACCTCGACTACTACGGATCGGTGGCGGCGCTCGAAGAAGCCTTCGCCCTGGTGGCGAACCGGGTACGGGGTCCCGTGGTCGGCTGCATCGACGACCCCGGAGTGCGCCGCCTGGCGGAACGGGCCCCGGTCGTCGGATACGGCACCGACCCGGCCGCCCCCTGGCATCTCAGCGACATCGTGCACGGCGACGGTGAGGTCGGGTTCCGGCTCACCGGTCCCGACGTCACCGTGCCGGTCCGCGTCCCCCGGCCCGGTCTCCACGTTGCCCGCGACGCGGCCGGGGCCCTCGCCCTCCTCGGCGAGCTCGGCTACGACGTCACGGCCGCGGTGGGCGGGGTGACCGAGTTCAGCGGGGTGCGGCGCCGCTTCGAAATCCGCTCCCGGGTGGCGGGGGTCACCGTGGTCGACGACTACGCCCACCATCCCACCGAGGTGGCAGCCACCATCGCCTCGGGACGGCTCGGGGGCTGGCGGCGGGTGGTGGCCGTGTTCCAACCCCACCGCTACACCCGCACTGCCGCGTTGGGTCCCGCCTTCGGTGAGCCGCTCGCCGCCGCCGATCGCGTCATCGTCACCGACGTCTACTCGGCGGGGGAACCGCCCCAGCCGGGGGTGTCGGGCCGGCTCGTGGCCGAGGCGGTCGCGGCCGCCGGAGGGAACGTCGTCTACGTGCCGTCCGTCTACGACGTGCCCGCCCTCATCGTCCCCGAGCTGGCCCCCGGGGACCTGGTACTCCTGCTGGGAGCCGGTGACGTCAATGCCGTCGCCGACGACATCGCGGCGCGGCTCGAAGGAGTGACGCCGTGACCGCCGCCACGCTCGACGAGCTGGTCGCCTCCGGCGTGGTGCGTCGCGACGCCCCTCTGGCTCCGCTCACCACCTACCGGTTCGGGGGACCGGCCGCCTACCTTGCCGACGTCGCCAGTGAGGGGGAGCTACGCCGCGTGCTCGAAGCGGTCGCCGCCGCCCCCCGTTCCCTCCCGCTGTTCGTACTGGGGCGAGGCTCCAACGTCGTCGTCAGCGACGCAGGCTTCGAGGGTCTCGTCGTCCGCCTCGTCGGTGACTTCCTCGACGTCACGGTCACCGATGACGGCGACGTCGAGGCCGGGGGAGGGGCCCCGCTCCCTCGGGTCGCCCGCACCGCCGTTGCCCACGACCGGGGCGGGCTCGAGTTCTACGTCGGCATCCCCGGCACCGTGGGGGGAGCGATCCGCACGAACGCCGGCGGCCACGGCACCGACACCGCCTCCTGCCTGGTGAACGCCGCCCTCCTCGACACCGTCCGGGGCCGGATCAGCTCGGCCACCCCCACCAGTCTCGAGCTGCGCTACCGCCACAGCAGGCTGCGCAGCAGCGACGTCGTGCTCACCGCCCGCTTCCGGACGGTCGCCCAGCCCTCCGCCGAGGGAGAGCGCAGGATGCGGGAGATCACCCGCTGGCGCAAGGAGCACCAGCCCGGTGGCACCTTCAACGCCGGCAGCGTCTTCAAGAACCCTCCGGGGGACGCCGCCGGGCGGCTCATCGACTCCCTCGGGCTCAAAGGGTTCCGGTGCGGGCAGGTTGCGGTGTCCTCCCGCCACGCCAACTTCTTCGAGGCGGGGGAGGGGGCCACCGGGCAGGACGTCTTCGACCTGGTGGCGGCGGTCCGTGCCCGGGTTGCCGAGGCGACCGGCCTCTGGCTGGAACCGGAGATCCAGTTCGTTGGTGAGTTCCGGAAGGGGCCGGCATGAGTCGAGCGGAGCACGCGGTTGATCCCCGCATCGCGGCCCGCCGGCGTGGGGTGCGGGAGGCCTCGGCGCGGCGCCGTCTCAAGTGGGTGGTGGGGGGCATCTTGGTCCTGGGGCTCGCCGGGCTGGTGGTGGCGGTGCTGCAATCTCCCTGGCTCGCGGTGGCCGAGATCCGGATCGAGGGGGCCCGGGTCGCCGATGTCGAGGGCATCTTGCGGCAGGCCGGCGTCGAGGAGGGCGTCGCCATGATCTCGGTGCGGGCCGGCAACGTCGAAGCCGCCCTGCTCGAGGATCCCTGGATCGCCCGGGCCGAGGTGCGGGTGACGTGGCCCCGTGAGGTCGACGTCGTCGTGCTCGAGCACGAGCCGCTGGCGTGGGTCGACGGGAACCCTGGGGTGATCCTCGCCCAAGGAGGGGCGGTGCTCGCCAGCGCCGCGACGGCCGGGGACCTCCCGACCATCGAGTCCGCCGCCGCGCGGCTCGTTCCCGGGGACCGGGTCGAGGACTCCGACATCACCGCCGCTCTCGAATTCATCGCCCGGCTGCCGGAGGAGCTACGGGGAGACGTCGTGATGGAGGTGAGGCCTGCCGCGATCACCGCCACGGTCGCCGGGCACCCCGTCGAGCTGGGATCCCCGGTCGACATGGGGGAGAAGGCGCTCGCCCTCGCCGCGGTGCTCACCGACGGGATTCCGGACGGGACGGCCGTCAACCTGGTGTCACCGTTGCGGCCCGCCGTCGGAAACCCTCAACCATTGGTTGAGGGTGGACCTGAAGGTGACGCCGATCTCGAGGCGCCGAGCTAAGGTTGTGGTTGAACCCAGGGGAGACGATCCATGGTGAGCGAAACAGCCAAGCCCCAGAACTATCTGGCAGTCATCAAGGTGGTCGGGGTCGGCGGCGGCGGCGTCAACGCCATCAATCGCATGATCGACGCCGGTATCCGCGGGGTCGAATTCATCGCCGTCAACACCGACGCCCAGGCCCTCTTGATGTCCGATGCCGACCTCAAGCTCGACATCGGACGCGACTCGACCCGGGGCCTCGGCGCCGGCGCCGATCCCGAGGTGGGGAGGGAAGCCGCCGACTCCCACCGTGAGGAGCTCGAGGACGCCCTCAAGGGCGCCGACATGGTCTTCATCACCGCCGGCGAAGGTGGCGGTACCGGCACCGGGGGCGCCCCCATCGTCGCCGACATCGCCCGCAGCCTGGGTGCTCTCACCGTCGGCGTCGTCACCCGTCCGTTCGGGTTCGAGGGTCGGCGTCGCTCGGTCCAGGCCGAGCAGGGCATCCAAGGCCTCAAGATGGCGGTCGACACCCTCATCATCATCCCCAACGAGCGGCTGCTCGAGATCGCCGAGCCGAAGATGCCGGTGCTCGAGGCCTTCCGTCTCGCCGACGAGGTCCTCACCAACGGGGTGCGCGGCATCACCGACCTGATCACCACCCCGGGCCTCATCAACGTCGACTTCGCCGACGTCAAGACCGTCATGACCGACGCCGGCTCCGCCGTGCTCGGGATCGGAACCTCGAGCGGTGAGCACCGTTCGATCCAGGCGGCCGAGAAGGCGATCAGCAGTCCGCTGCTGGAAACGTCGATGGAGGGTGCCCGCGGCGTGTTGCTCGCGGTGGCCGGACCCCGTGACATGACCCTGCACGAGATCAGCACCGCGGCCGGGCTCATCTCGGATCACAGCGACCCCGACGCCAACATCATCTTCGGGGCCACCGTCGACGACACCCTCGGCGA
>CAYUDA010000079.1:0-7446 GCA_964443425.1 uncultured Acidimicrobiaceae bacterium | reverse complement strand
AGCGCATCCAGCCGTGGCTGGAGCAGGGCGAGGTCCGCAAGGTGATCGCCCGGCCGCCCAAACTCGTCAACATCGTCGTCGCCTGATCCTCCCGCTCGCGGTCGGGCCCGGGTGGCGCCTTCTCGACTGCCACCACTCTTTGTGGTGGTTTCTGACACTTTCTGTGTTCAGGTCGCCGGTTTCCTGCCGATGGAACCAGGTGAGAACGCGGGCTGGATGCCAGAAGGGGCAGCTCACCCGCTAGCCGTACCACGGGAGCAAGGCGCTGATGACTCCTCTCGCTACCGCCATGCTGGCGTTGATCCTCTTGACGCCGCCTCCGCTCGACCTGCCCGATCGCGGCGAACCGCTCACCAGCACCGCCTACGCCGAGGATCTGGTCGACGCCGGCTTCAGCAACGGCATGCTCCCTGCCGAGGCCCTCGTCGAGGTCCCCACCAGCCAGAAGGAATGCCTGGTCGAGGTCGAGGCCGCCGAGGCATGGGAGGCGCTGCTGGTCCACGCCGCCCACGACGGCATCTACCTCGAGGCCGGGTGGTGCTACCGCAGCCTCGCTGCGCAGCGGCGCACCTACGTCCGCAATTGCGGCTCGTTGCGCGCCCCGAAGAGCAAATGCGTCAACCCGACGGCGACGCCAGGCAACTCCAACCACGGGTGGGGACGGGCGATCGACATCACCACCTACCGGGGACGCCTCCTCACCTGCCGCAGTACCGCCTTCCGCTGGTTGGAGGAGAACGCCCACCTCTACGGGTGGGTCCATCCGGCGTGGGCCGGTTGTGGCCGGCCGTTGGAGGAGGCGTGGCACTGGGAGTGGGGTGGCACGACCGAGGTGCAACGGGCCGTCTCCAGCTTCACCACCGCCCACTGAGCCTCAGAGGTCTCCGGCGGTGTCGGAGAAGTCGATCGGATCCGAACGGGTGAGCAGGTCGTACAGCGCGGGATCGATCTCCTGCTCGAGCTGGGCGATCACCGCCTCGGGCGGCACGTCCCATTCCGCCGGGGGACCCTCTGGCGAGAGGAGGAACTCGCACGCCTCCAGCAGGGAGCCATCGTTCAACGCCTGGAAGATCGCGGCGGAGGGATTGTCGGTGACGGATGCGGTCTCCCACACCTCGTCCAGCGCCCCGGCGCACGTCGAGATGGCGGCTGCGACCGCAGGAGGGAGCTGTGATGACGTGGCGGACGTCGTACTGCTGGTGGTCGCGACCGTCGTGGTGGTCGCTTCGACCGTCGTCGTGGTCGTCGTCGCCGGTTCGGCGTCGTCGCCGCCACAGCCGGCGAGGCCCGCTCCCAGGCTCACGATCGTGAGCGCAACGATGATGCGTCGGGCCATGTCGTCCCCCCTTGGTCTCGGCTTCCCCGCAATGTCCCACACCTGGGGCGATCTGACAAGGGACCAATGCCATGATCCCGGCCTGCCGGCGGGCCTGGGGTCGACCGGGCGCAACGCCCTCCCCTCACCGTGTAACCTGCCGCGACTGCAGTCGTCGACAAGGAACGTGACATGCGTGTCGTCGTGAAGCTCGTCGTCCTGACGTTGGCCCTCGGGGCGACGGTGAAGCTGATCCCCGGCCTCGAGTTCGATGGCTCCTTCTGGGCCCTGGTGGGGATCGCGCTCATCTTCGCCGTCGTCAACTCGGTCCTACGCCCCATCGCCAAGATCCTGGCCCTCCCCCTGATCATCCTCACGCTGGGGATCGGCGCCCTGTTCGTCAACGGCCTGCTCTTCTGGCTGGTGGTGTGGCTGGCGGAGCCGGGGCAGCTCGACCTCGGCCTCACCTCGGACGGCTTCTGGCCGGCCTTCTTCGGCGCCATCGTCATGAGCGTCATCACCTGGGCCCTGGAGCTCTTCCTCGACCAGAGCTGAGCGAAACCGCACGAACGCCGCCGGCAACCCGAGGACGGTGAGCGAGACAGCATCGACACCCCGACGCTCTTCGAGGCGAGGTGGCCGGCGAGTGCGCCGCGACCCTGTGCGATTCTCGTGCCCAGCCGCACGGCACCCGCGAGTCGGACATCTGTGGGCGACGGGTGGCCGGAAAGACCCACCGACCACCGGCCTGACGGCCCAGGTGCCAATCCCGAATCGGCTCCAGGGCTCGAACGGTTGGTGTCTGGTTGATGGCTTCCCGGTCCCGGGCGTACAGTGGCAGGTGGGACATCTGTGGAAGTGGGAGATGGGGCGCGTGAGGCGCAAGGCTTCTGTTCTCCTGTTCGCCGGTTCGCTACTTGCCCTTGCTCCCGGCGTAGGAGAGGCGACGGTGCCGGGTGCCATCGGGCACATCGTGTACGTGTCGACGGCCGACAACGGAAACGGCGAGATCTACGTTCGGGACTACGCCGGCTCGAGCCCGGTCCGGCTCACGTTCAACACGGAGCACGAATTCCACCCGCGGTGGTCCCCCGACGGCAGGCTCATCGCGTTCACTTCGCTGGACGGCGACTACGACGTGCACGTCATGAACGCCGATGGCTCGAACTCGATCAATCTGACCAACGACATCTCCTACGACGACATATTCCAGGACTGGTCCCCGGACGGCACCAGGATCTTGTTCTCGTCAGACAGAGGCGGGACAGATGACTTGTGGACCATGTCTTCCGATGGCACCGGGTTGGAACAATTGACCTACTCAACGGGTACCGAGGAGACCGCCTCGTGGTCGCCTGATGGGTCTGCGATTGCCTTCGCCCGGTCTGACAGCGGCGACTATGACATCTGGGTGGTGAACGCCGATGGCTCCAACGAGCGCAACGTAATCGACCGAATCGGTAGCGATGTGGCCCCGGTGTGGTCGCCGGAAGGCACGCAGATCGCTTTCTCCAGCATGAGCATCGCGGGCACGGACGTGTGGGTGGCAGACGCGGGGGGCTCGAACCGGATCAACCTGACAAACGATCCCGCGTCAACGAACTCGTCTCCGGCGTGGTCCCCCGATGGGAGCAAGATCGGGTTTGAATCCACCCGCGGCGGCAGCGGGTACGACTTGTGGACCATGAACCGCGACGGGAGCAACCCGGCCCATCTGACGGACCATCCCGCCAATGAGCTCTGGGTCGATTGGGAGTCTGTGAACCGTGATCCGATTGCGGTTGACGATGAGGCGCGGATTCTGCGTGGCGAATCGGTTGTCGTCGACGTGCTGGCGAACGACTCCGACCCGGACGGGGAGACCCTGGAGGTTGCAGACGTGGCGGTCATGCCCGTCGTGGGGAACGTTGCCGTCGATCCATCGGGAACGATCACCTACACCCATGACGGATCACCGCCGCTGTCGAGTTCGGGATATCCGTACGGCATCTCGTTCGAGTACGAGATTCGGGACACCAGGATGGGAACGGCGCGAGCGGAAGTGACGGTGTGGATCACGGGTGAACAAGCGGCGGGCTTCGATGACGTCCCAGCGGGTCACCTGTTCTATGGCGACGTCATGTGGCTGGCATCGCAGGGGATCACCAGGGGATGCAACCCGCCGGACAACACGCTGTTCTGTCCAGACCAACCGGTGACTCGAGGCCAGATGGCGGCCTTCCTGGTTCGCATGAATGGCTACACCGGCGCGGGTCCCGGGGATTGGTTCGTCGACGACGACGGATCTGTCTTCGAGATCGACATCGACCGTCTGGCGACCGCCGGCGTGACGAGAGGGTGCAACCCGCCGCTCAACAACCGGTTCTGTCCCGGCGAGCCGGTGACTCGAGATCAGATGGCGGCGTTTCTCGTGCGCGCCTTCGGCTTAGGCCCGCCGGCCGCTGCTGATCTGTTCGTGGATGATGACGGATCGGTGTTCGAGGCCGATATCGATGCGCTCGGGGCCGCCGGTGTGACCAGGGGATGCAACCCGCCGCTCAACGACCGGTTCTGCCCGTATGACGTTGTGACGAGAGCACAGATGGCGGCATTCCTCCACCGGATCGGGGAATAGAGACAATCGACAACTCAGGGACGAAGCGGAGGAGGCTCGGGATGACGCGGCTACCGCGTATCGGTCTTGCGGCGATGCTCTTGATGGCAGCTGTGGCTGCCGTACCGGATGAGGCCGGTGCAACCGTGCCCGGCGATATCGGGCGGATCGTCTTCGTTTCCGATGCTGACGATTCCGCGGGCGAAATCTATGTGCGTGACTTCTTCGGCAACTCTCCGATACGACTGACCAACAACACGGTTGCCGACACATTCCCGAGGTGGTCGCCCGACGGGGAGGTGATCGCGTTCATGCGGGGTAGCAACGACGTGTGGACGATGGGCCCGGATGGGTCCGATCAAACCAATCTGACCAGCAGCCCGTCGGCTATCGATCGGCCCTTGAGCTGGTCACCAGACAGCCTGCTGATCCTGTTTGCGTCAGATCGGGGTGGAGCGTGGGACCTTTGGACCATGAGACCGGACGGGTCCGATCTGACCCAACTGACCAACACACCCGAGGTGGAGTTCGCCGCCGACTGGTCTCCGGACGGTTCGACGATCGTCTACAGCCGGAATTCCGTTGACCCGGGGTTGTGGCTGATGGACGCAAACGGAGGCAACCGCCGTCGACTGATCCCGGCCACTTCTGCGCCGATTGACTACCCGACTTGGTCGCCCGACGGGTCCAAGGTTGCCTACTTCCAGGAAACCGCTTCCGGGTCCGACATTTGGGTTGTCGACGCCGACGGCTCGCATCCCACGAATCTGACCAACTACGGCTCGTACAGCAACTGGAGCCCGGCGTGGTCGCCGGACGGAAGCAAGATCGCCTTCACCTCGAACCGAGATGGTGACACGGATCTGTGGATCATGAATCCCGACGGATCCGGAGCCGGCCACCTGACCGACAATCCTGCCAGCGAGTACCAGATGTCGTGGGAGTCGGCCAATCAGGATCCCATTGCGGTTGACGACGAGGTCCACGTCTCTCGTGGGTATTCGATCGAGATCGCCGTCCTGGCCAACGACTCCGATCCCGATGGGGATGAAATCACCGTCACGGATGTGACGAGGATGCCGGCAGAGGGGAGCGTCACCATCAACGCCACGGGCACGATCACCTACACCCACGATGGCACCGAACCGCCTCCGGGACACGTCCTCGTGTACACGGACTCCTTCGACTACGAGATCCAGGACACGAGGCTTGGATCGGCGATCGGGACCGTTGTGGTGTGGCTCGAGCCGGGGTTCGATGATGTGCCGGAGTCGAACATCTTCCACGACGAGATCATCTGGTTGGCGTCGCAACGGATCACCATGGGCTGCAACCCGCCCGACAACACGCTGTTCTGCCCCGGAGATCCGCTGACCAGGGGTCAGATGGCGGCGTTCCTGGTGCGGGCACTCGAACTCACAGATGACGGCGGAGGCGACCTGTTCGTTGATGACAACGGCTCGGTTTTCGAGCACGACATCGACAAGCTCGGCACGGCCGGCGTCACCCGCGGATGCAATCCGCCGCTCAACAACCGGTTCTGCCCCAACGACGCGGTGACCCGGGGGCAGATGGCGGCCTTCCTCGTCAGGGCCTACAGCCTCTCCTCCGGAGCATCATCGGATCTGTTCGTTGATGACGACGGCTCGGTTTTCGAGGACGACATCGACAAGCTCGGTGCGACCGGTGTCTCCAGGGGATGTAACCCACCGGTCAACGACCGGTTCTGCCCTGACGAGCTGGTCACCAGGGAGCAGATGGCGGCGTTTCTCTACCGTGCTGTGGCGACGATGCTGTAGGTACCCCGTGGTTCGTATCCAGGATCGACCGTAGTTGAACGCTATTTCTCCAGAGGGCTTGTCCGTGGCCCGGCAGTCGGTGTACGGTGGTTGTTGGGATACCTTGGGAGGTCGGAAGTGACGCGCGCCCTGCGAATGCTCCTGGTCGGTGTGTTGGCGTCTTCGATTCTGGTGGTGATACCCGGTAACGGCTCGGCAACGGTTCCGGGCGCCATCGGGCGGATCGCATTCACCTCCGATGCCGATGACGCGGCAGGGGAGATCTATGTGCGTGACTTCACCGGCAGCACGCCGGTCCGGCTCACCAACAACAGCTACGGCGAGTACGCGCCCATGTGGTCGCCAGACGGCACGCAGATCGCGTTCACCCGTGATTGGAAGACCACCCCGTTCTCTTCGGATCTGTTCGTCATGGACGATGATGGGTCGAATGTGGTCAATCTGACCAACGGCGTGGGCGCGTACAACTGGATGGGCGACTGGTCACCGGACGGGTTCTGGATACTGTTCATCTCCAGTCGCAGTGGCGCTCTGGCCCTGTGGAAGATGCACCCCGATGGGTCTGACGCTCAAATGGTCTTCAACGATGCCGGTCCCGAGTCGGGAGCGGCTTGGTCGCCGGACGGAACCCGGATCGCCTTCTCCCGGTACACCGCCGCCACCTCACTCGACGTCTGGGTGGTGAACGCCGACGGCTCGGGAGCGACCCAGCTGACCAGCCAGGTGGCCCCCGAGGCCCAACCGACGTGGTCCCCGGACGGTTCCCGGATTGCCTACCTCCACTCGTACGGCTCCTACAGCGACATCTGGGCAATGAACGCGGACGGGTCCAACCCGGTGAATCTCACCAACAGCCCTGCCTCCGTCTTTGTCTTGTTCCCGGCGTGGGCTCCCGATGGGACCAGGATCGCCTTCACCTCGGATGCCGACGGCGACAACGACATCTGGATGATGAACCCCGACGGCACCGCGCAGACCCATCTCACCGACAACCCGGCAGAGGAAAGCTACGTCTCTTGGGAGCAAGTGAATCGGATCCCGAATGCGGTCAACGACTCGGTGGATGTGGGGCGGGGCAGGTCGGTGGTGGTCTCGCCGCTGGGCAACGATTCCGAGCCCGACGGGGAGGACATGGAGATCAATGACGTCACTCGGATGCCTACCGAGGGCTCGATTGTGATCAACGCGAATGGGACGATCACCTATACCCATGACGGCCGGACCGGGAGCAGCTATCCGTATTCGGATTCGTTCGAGTATGAGGTGCAGGATTCGCGCCTCGGCTCGGCTCGTGCCGATGTGACGGTGTGGATCCATCCGTCGTTTGATGATGTTCCCGACTCGAACCTGTTCATCGACGATGTCACGTGGTTGGCCGAGCAGGGGATCACCAAGGGCTGTAATCCACCGGAGAACACGTTGTTCTGCCCCGATGAGCCGGTGACCCGGGGCCAGATGGCGGCGTTTCTGGTGCGGGCTCGTGGCTATGTCGATGATGGTGGCGGGGACCTGTTCGTCGACGACGGTGGGTCGGTATTCGAGGCGGATATCGACAGGCTGGGGACGGCGGGGGTCACGCGGGGCTGCAATCCGCCGGTCAATGACCGGTTCTGTCCGGATGAGGTGGTGACTCGGGATCAGATGGCGGCGTTCTTGGCTCGGGCTTACAGCCTGTCGGCGGGTGGGTCGTCGGACCTGTTTGTCGACGATGACGGGTCGGTGTTCGAGGCCGATATCGA
>CAYUDA010000078.1:0-7463 GCA_964443425.1 uncultured Acidimicrobiaceae bacterium | reverse complement strand
ACGACGTTCCGCCAGCAGCTCGGCTCCCTGCCGGTTCAGGACGACTTCAACGCACTCATGCCGGGCGGCAAGGTGCACGCCACCGAGAACGGCTGTTTCGCCAAGACCTTCGGGCTCGATCCCAACGACGAGCCCACCATCTACGGGGGCACCACCCGGCCCGACGCCTGGCTGGAGAACACCCACGTCGATCCCGACGGCACCATCGACTTCTTCAACGACACCCATACCGCCAACGGCCGGTCGACGTTCCCGCTGGAGAACATCCGGCACCGTGATCCCCGCGATCTGCCCTGCGCCGACTACATGCTGCTTCTCAACCGAAACGAGAACATCATCCCCGCGGTCGCCAAGCTGAAGCGTGAGCAGGCGGCGGCCTACTTCATGCTGGGCGAGACGAAGGGCACCTCGGCCGGCGGCGCCGCCGAGATGGGAAAGAACCTGAGGGTGCCGGGCACCAACCCCTTCTTCTTCGCCAGCGACGCCCTCCAGGGGAATCGCATGCTCGAGCTGCTGGAGACGATGCCGGATCTCGAGGTCTACCTCATGAACACCGGTCGTATCGGGGGCACCGACGGCGACGAGCGTTCCGAGAAGGTGAAGATCCGCCACTCGTCGGCGGTGGTCCAGGGCATCGTGGCCGGGACCATCGAATGGGTCGAGGATCCCGACTTCGGGTACTACGTGGCGGCGAGCCTCCCGGGCTTCCCAGACGAGGAGCTGCTGCAGCCACGACGTCTCTACGAGCGGCAAGGTCGGGCCGAGGAGTACGCCCAGATCGTGGCCTCCCTCACCGAGGACCGGCGCGCCTACCTGCGGGCCTTCCCGAAACTCGATCCCTCGATCGTGGACGCCATCTGAGGCCCGTTTCCGGATCCGGCACGGTCGACGCGGCGGCGCCTTGACGGGCGGCTCCCGGCCGTGGGCCCACCAATCGTCGTCGCCCTGGGCTGCGGTCGCCATGAGATCGTCAAGAGGCACGAGGCTGAGGCCGATAAGCGACGGGTGGGTAAGGAACGTGTCGCGCTTGATCGCATCGATGAGAAGGACTTCACGCGCGCCCGCAAGGGCTACGCCAAGCGGGAAGTCGACGCCTACCTGAGTCAGCTGGAGTCCGCGTTCCGGGAGCTGGAGGGCTTCTCGCAGCGCACTCAGCAACGACTCGCCGAAGTCGAGGATCAGCTGCAGGAGGCCCGGTCGAACGAGGAGACATCGATCGACAAGGCGATGTACGCGGTCTTCGAGGCCAAGGACCGAATCATCGAACGGGCGACCCGCCGCGCCGAGGAGATCGAAGCCTCCGCCAAGCGTGAAGCCGCCCGGATCCGGGCCACCACCGAGACTCCGCTCAGCACGGACGAGGCCTCTCGTCAGGCCATCGAACAACTGGCAGAGGCCCGGGCGGAGTCGGACCGCATCATCGCCGAAGCCCGCGCCGAGGTCGCTTCGCTTCGGGAGAGGGCAGCGGGCGGTGACGCCGCCTCCGATCAATCCGCGGAGCTGCAGCGGGAACTCGCCCAGGTCACCGCTGACGTGGTGATGTTGCGAGACCAGCTCACCCAGGAACAGGCCCGGGCGGAGGAATGGCGGCGGGCTGCCGAGGCGAGCGCCGGAAACGCCGACGCGGGGCGGATTGCGGAGCTGGAGGCGCGGTTGGAGGCGTCGCAGCGGGAGGCGGGCGTCCTCGGTGAGCGGGTTGGTCAGCTCCAGGCGCAGGTGGCGGAGATGGAGTCGGCGAGCGCGGGGGAAGCCGACGCGGGGCGGATTGCGGAGCTGGAGGCGCGGTTGGAGGCGTCGCAGCGGGAGGCGGGCGTCCTCGGTGAGCGGGTTGGTCAGCTCCAGGCGCAGGTGGCGGAGATGGAGTCGGCGAGTGACGGCGGTGTGGCTCCCGAGGACCTCGAGCAGGCCCACGCAGAGGTCGAGGAGCAACGTCGTGCCGTCGCTGCCGCCGAACAGCGCGCCGGGAACGCCGAGCAGCGGGCCAAGGAGGCAGAGCGCCACCTCGAGGCGACCCGCGAGGAACTGGCGCGGCTCCGTGCCGAGGAGACGGCTGCTCCCGACCCTGAACGCCTGGTGGTGCTGGAACAGAACTTGGAGGCGTCGCGGCGGGAAGCCGAGGAGCTGCAGCGATCGGTCGAGGAGCTGCAACGGTCCCTCGAAGAGGAACGGCGCGGAACCTCGGCCGGGGAAATGGACGAGACGGCATTCGCGGCCGATGCCCGGCGTGAGGCGGGAGAGATCGTCGCCCGAGCTCGCCGGCAGGCTGAGACCCTCATCGGCGATGTCGAGGCTCGTCTGGCCGAAGCCAAGAAACATGAGGAGTTGGGCCAGACGGCCCGAGCCGAGGCCGCCGCCATCCTCGCTCGGGCCGAGGCGGACGCCACCCGGATCCGTGCCGACGGCGAGGCGATGCAAGCCGAGATCGATGGCAAGGTGTCGCGGGCGGCCCGGGAACTCGACGTGATCCGCATGGAGGCGCAGATGGTCCAGGCTGAGGCCGCGGCCGAGGTCGCCCGGATCGAGGGCGACGCCGAAACGGTTCGCGACGAGATCAAACGGCGGCAGGCGGAACTCGCCGAACTCGACGCGGTTCGCGAGGAGCGCGCCGCCGAGGCGCGCCAGCTCGTCGAGGACGCCACCCGAGAGGCCGAATCGGAACGGGAACGGATTGTTGCCGAAGCCAAGATCGAGAGCCGGGAGGCCGCCGACGCGACCCGGGAGGCGGCCCGGGTCGCCGCCGAGGACCTCCGCGCCGAGGCGACCGCGGCCCGCGACGAAGCCGAGCGGGCTCTCACCGCGGCCGAAGAGAAGGCCGCCAAGCGGGAAGCCAAGGCGAGGGCGGTTCTCGAAGATGCACGAGGCACGGCGGACGCGATGCAGGCCGAGGCGAGCACCGCCCTGTCGGAGGCTCGGGAGGAGGCCGATGCGATCCGGGCCGAGGCCGAGAAACAGGCCGAACGGACCCGCGAGGAGGCCGAGTCTCTCCGTGACGACGTGGCCTCCCTCCGGTCCCAGGCAGAAGCCGACATGTCCGCGGCGCACGAGGAGATCGAGGAGCTTCAGCTCGAAGCGGAGGCCCGGGCCGCCCAGGTGATCGAGGCCGCCCGCGAGGAAGCGGCCCGGATCCGCGATGCCGTCACCACGCTCACCAACCAGTCGGAGGAAGCCCGCTCGGGGGCGCTGAAGGCGAAGCTGGCTGCCGAGAAGACCCTGGCTGACGCCCGGGAGGAGGCCGAGGCGATGCGGCGCGATGCCGACGAGCAAGCGGCCCGGATCGTCCGCGAGGCGGAGGAAGCGGCAGGGACCGTGGCCGAGGCGGCCGAGCAGGAGCGGCTGGCCGCCCAGGCCGCCCAGGAGGAAGCGGCCGGCATGCGCCGCGAGGCGGAGCATCGAGCCGCCGCCATCACCGCCGAAGCCGACCAGCAGCTCGCCGCGGCCCGTGACAACCAGGCGCTGGTGGCCGGCGCCGAGGAGCGGGCAGCCCAGCTCGTCGAGGACGCCAGGGCCGAGGCCGCCCTCATCGTTCAGCAGGCCACGGCCGGTGCGGCGACCGCCGCGGCGGCTCAGGAAGAGATCGAGACGATGCGCCGCGAAGCAGAGCGCCGCCTGGCCGAAGTCGAGGCCCACGGGAGTGAGGTCTCCGACGCCCATGTCAACGCCGACTCCATCATCGCCTCCGCCGAGGAACGCGCCCGGGAGGTGCGGAGAGAGGCCGAGCAGGAGGCCATGGGGATTCTCGATGCCGCTCGGGCCGAGGTGGCCGCCATCGATGCCCGGGCTGAGGAGATCGTCGAGCAGGAACGCCGCCTCGCCGGCGAGGCAACCGTTGTCGAACAGGCTCGCGCCGAGGCCGAGGCGCTGATCGAGAGTGCCCGCGTCGCAGCCGAGGCCATCGAGGAGGCAGCCCGGAGCGACGCCGAACGTGCCATGCAGATCGCCGACGCCCGGGCCACCGACGTGCGGGAGCAGGCAATGCGACTCCTGGCGCAGGCCGAGCAGGAGAAAGGCATGGTCGAGCGGCGTATCAGCCTGGCCGAGGATGAGCCCGACCGCCACGCCGAGATGGTGGATGTCACCTCGCTCTCCGACGCACCATCCATCGACGAAGACGCGGTCGAGGAGCGGGACCACGTCGCGGCGGAGTCGGAGCCGGCGGTCGAGCCCGAGGCGTCGCCGGGTCCGGGACCCGAGCCCTTCCCCGAGCCAGAAGAGCGGACGCTTGCGGAGCGGGTGGCGGCCGAGCGAGGGGTGCAGGAAGCCGAAGACGACGGTGGGGAGCAGGCACCGGTGGAGCAGGTGGCGGACGAGCCTGTCGTCGCTGATCGGATTCTCTCCGAGGATGCGCCTGCCGACCGGGTCGCCGAGCGGTCCGAGGAGCAGAACGACGCCGAGGCGCCGGCCGATGGGGAGCGGAGCCTGAGAGATCGCCTGGTGGCGGAGGCTGAGGAGTCCAAGGCCGGTCCGGGATCCGAAGGCGGCGAGGATGACGAGAAGCGGTCCCGGTACGCCCGCCGCTCCGCCAAGCTGCCCCGGATCGGCAAGGAATCCGACGGGTCGGTGTTCTCCAGCCTCTCCGGCCTTCGCAAGGCACGAGGGGACAAGCACGGGAAGCGCTGACACCCCGACCTCCCGTCGCCGGTCCTGGTTCGCGTGTCCCCCTCGGCAACGGGATATCGTCGCCTCCGTTCTCCCAGGGGTTTGGCGGCGCTCCCGACCGGTCGTACCATGACAGGACGGGCGTGGGAGTAGGGCCTGCGCCGTGACCGTGGCTCTCCCCTGAGACCAGCAAGGAGTACAGCGCCGTGCCCGACAGCCTCATCGAGCCCCATGGGGGCGAACTCGTCGACCTCGTCGTCGACGCCGAGCGCAGCGAAGAGCTGCGGACCGCCTCTCGCGACTGGCCGTCATGGGATCTGACCGAGCGCCAGCTCTGCGACCTCGAGCTGTTGCTCAACGGATCCTTCTCGCCGCTGCGAGGCTTCCTCACCAAGGACGACTACGAGTCGGTGTGCGCCGAGATGCGGCTCGGCGACGGGACCCTCTGGCCGATGCCGGTGACGCTCGACGTCCCGGGCGACCTGGCTGAGGGCTTGTCCACCGGTGACGTCCTCGCCCTGCGTGATCCCGAAGGGGTGATGCTCGCCGCCATCCACGTCGAGGACGTATGGCAGCCGGATCACCGCGCCGAAGCCGAAGCGGTGTTCGGGACCAGCAATCCGGAGCATCCCGGGGTGGCGTTCCTGCTGGAACAGGCCCACCCGTACTACGTCGGAGGGCGGGTCGAGGGCGTGCAACTGCCGGTGCACTACGACTTCCGCCTGCTGCGCAAAACGCCGGCGGAGACGCGTGCCGAGTTCGCTCGGCTCGGATGGCGCCAAGTGGTCGCCTTCCAGACCCGCAACCCGATGCACCGGGCTCACGTCGAGCTCACCCGCCGCGCCGCCGCCGAGACCGAGGCCAACCTGCTCATCCACCCGGTGGTCGGGCTGACCAAACCCGGCGACGTCGACCACTACACCCGAGTGCGCGCCTACGAGGCGATCATCGACCGCTACCCCCACAACACCGCCCAGATCTCCCTCCTCAACCTGGCGATGCGCATGGGGGGGCCGCGGGAGGCGGTGTGGCACGCCATCATCCGCAAGAACCACGGCTGCACCCACCTCATCGTGGGGCGGGACCACGCCGGGCCCGGCAGCGACTCGCAAGGCAACCCCTTCTACGGCCCTTACGAGGCCCAGGAACTCGTCACCGAGTACGAGGAGGAACTCGGGGTCACCATGGTGCCGTTCAAGATGATGGTGTACGTCGAGGACCGCGACAGCTACCTGCCGGTGGACGAAGTCCCGGACGGGGCGCGGACGCTCAGCATCTCCGGCACCGACCTGCGCGACCGGCTGGCGGCGGGCACCGAGATCCCCGAGTGGTTCTCCTATCCCGAGGTGGCCAAGGAGCTGCGCCGGACCCACCCACCCCGCGCCAAGCAGGGTCTCACCGTGTTCTTCACCGGGCTTTCGGGTTCCGGCAAGTCGACCGTCGCCAACGCCCTGCTCGTCAAGCTGCTGGAGATGGGAGGCCGGCCGGTGACCCTGCTCGACGGTGACATCGTCCGCAAGAACCTCTCCTCCGAGCTGGGGTTCTCCAAGGAGCACCGGGACCTCAACATCCTGCGCATCGGTTTCGTGGCGTCGGAGATCACCAAGAACGGCGGCATCGCCATCTGCGCCCCGATCGCCCCCTACGACACGGTCCGCAAGCAGAACCGGGCGCTCATCGAGCCGCTCGGCGGCTACATCCTGGTTCATGTCGCCACTCCGCTCGAGGTGTGCGAGCAGCGGGACCGCAAGGGCCTGTACGCCAAGGCCCGGGCGGGGATCATCAAGGAGTTCACCGGCATCTCGGATCCGTACGAGGAGCCCGACGACGCCGACCTCGTCATCGACACCACCAACACCAGCCCGGACGAGGCTGCCAACGCGGTGATCCTGCATCTCGAACACCTCGGCTACGTCACCGGGGACGGCGCCGAGTCGTGACCGCCGAGCACCGGGTCACCGACCCGGACGACCTGTCCCGCATCCGCACCGCCCTCGACGTGGCGGAGGCGGTGCTGGCGCCGTTCACCCCGGGAGCGATCGAGGCTCGCATGAAGCAGGGTGACGATCCGGTCACCGCCGCCGACCTGGCGATCGATGCCGCCCTCCGCGAGTCGCTGCCGCGTTCCGGTGAAGGGTGGCTCTCGGAGGAGACCGCGGACGACGCTTCCCGCCTCGGATGCGAACGGGTGTGGGTGGTCGACCCGATCGACGGCACCCGGGAGTTCGTCGCCGGGATCCCGGAGTGGGGCGTGTCGGTCGGGCTGGTCGTCGGCGGGAAGCCGGTGGCCGGCGGCATTCTCAACCCGACGGCGGGACTCCGCATCGTGGGTTCGGTCGACGACGGGGTCATCGTCAACGGGGAGCCGGCACGGACGACGGAGCGAACCGATCTACGCGGGGCGGTGGTGCTCGCCTCCCGTAGTGAGGTGAAGCGGGGGGAGTGGGAGCGCTTCTTCGCCACCGAGATCTCGGTGCGGACCATGGGATCGGCCGCCTTCAAGCTGGCCTCGGTGGCGGCGGGATGGGCCGACGCCACCTGGACGCTGGTCCCGAAGCACGAGTGGGACGTGGCCGGCGGGGCGGCGTTGGTGCTCGCCGGCGGCGGGGCCGTGTTCGGTCCCGACGGTGAGGAGATCACCTTCAACCAGGCCAATCCGAAACTGACGGGGTTCGTGGCGGTCGCCGGCGGCTTGGCCGACCCGGTGAAGGCTTTCCTGAAGTCGTTCCGCTGAGAGCATCCCGGTTCTTCTCGTTTCCCCTGGGTCTTCCTATCGTCCCCCCTGGGTTCAGGGGGGACCGGCGAGGCGGCTCCGGAGGAGCCGGGCGAGCCGAGGGGGGTCGCGGTGACATCACCGCACGGTGACC
>CAYUDA010000077.1:5625-7542 GCA_964443425.1 uncultured Acidimicrobiaceae bacterium | reverse complement strand
TCAGGTACCGGCTTGACCAGCGAGGAGAACTTGCGGGTCCGCAGCAACAGGCCGCCCATGGCGAACAGGAACAGGAAGGCGCCGGCCAGCGCCACGGTGGTGCCGAGCAGCTTGAGGGGCCAGATCTGGCCGCCCCGGCCCATCCCGTTCCCACCGCCCAAGGTGGCGTTCATCCAATCGACCGTGTTGCCGATCGCGGCGACCGAGTCGGTGGACAGGGCGTGCTCCTCCCACGGGGTGTAGAGGATGCGTGCCGTGCCTTCCGCGATCGATCCGTACACCTGATCAGGCACGATCGGACCTTCGGTCCCGAACAACGGCAGCAGCGCCGGCGACACGTCGGCAGCCGTGCCCTTGTCGACCGCGATCATCACAGGGAGTTCCGTCCAGGTCCCGATGTTGAATGCCATGTTGCGCAAGCCCATGTAGGGTTCCACGATCGGCGGACCGGGGTAGTTGGCCTCGGACTCCATGTAGAAGATCGAGGTGTAGCCGTCAGGCTGCGACAGGGCCGCCGAGCTCACGGCACAGAACCCGCCTGCCGACATGCCGACCAGGCCGATCCTCGACGTATCGACCCCGGCAACGCCCTGCAGGTAGGTCAGGGTGTCCGGGCCGCCGCATCCGTTGTTCGGGTTGGCGCCGTTGGACGAGCCGTGCCCGGTCATGTCCGCCGAGACGACGACGTAGCCGCGACGGGCCAGCTCCAGCGCCGTGTTCGCCATGTACTCCTTCGAGTTGTTCACTCCATGGAACATGGCGATGCCCGGTGCCGGATTCTGCGCCGACACCCCTTCGGGCATGTAGAGGAAGGCGCTGATCTGATATCCGTCACCGGCGAAGATCGCCACCTCGCTGACGGTCGTGTTTCCGAAGTCGGTGTGGATCCACCGCGCGAAGAGGCTGCCGAGCAGCATCATCAACAGGGAGATCACCAGTAACCGCTTGGACCCGTCCGAGTACCAGGACCCGCGGCGCCCTCCCCCCGTTCCAGCTGTCGACCCGCTCGGCGGGTCAGATGACATCGTCATCAATACCTCCACTCCCGATGTGTGTAACGCGGCCATCGAGTCGTGACCGCGTCCCTTCCCAATGACACGACAGCGAAGCCACAATCGGCGAACGCAACCGGCAAGATGTCACGTGTCTTCTTGCCGGTGCCGCGGCCGCCGGTGCCGCGCTGCCCAATGCCGTGATCCCTCTTCTCGATACTCCTTGGAGTCTCGAGACGGGCGGTCATCTCGGTTCCAAGCAGAACCGGGATGCGGAGACACAACCTGCCGAGCCCGTGTGGGCGCGGCAACGAGACTCGACGTCCAGCCGGTCTTCGCTCACTGTGATCCTCCACCCGAGGTGGTGTCACCACCTTGATGTGATTGATATCGCGCAGGTAGCCTGTGCGCAAGGCCTCCCATGGATAATGCACGAATGTGCGCGAGGTGCCTGGATGACATCGGCCGAGGATCGAGGGACGTCCCGCGACGAGGCAGAGCTGGTCGCGGCGGCCTCGATGTACTACCACCAAGACATGAAGATGGACGCCATCGGGCGTCTGCTGCACGTGTCCCGATCGACGGTGTCGCGCATGCTCAAGCAGGCGAGGGACGAGGGACTGGTGGAGATCATCCTGAGGCCCTCCCCGACGAGGTCGTCGAGCATCTCGCAGGAACTGTCGGACGCCTACGGCATCGAGGCATACGTCGTCCCGATCTCCGGGCTCGCCACCGAGGCGGAGCGCCTGACGCAGGTCGCCGTGTTCACCGCCAGGTTGGTCATGCAATGGATGGACTCCGACATGATCATGGGCGTTGCCTGGGGGACCACGATCGCCGCCGTGGCCGGCCAGCTGGGGAAGAAGGCCACGCTCGGCAGCACGATCGTGCAGCTCAACGGCGCCGCCAACACCAGGACGTCCGG
>CAYUDA010000077.1:1647-5525 GCA_964443425.1 uncultured Acidimicrobiaceae bacterium | reverse complement strand
CTGGAAGAGGAGGACTTCGCGCTGCTCGACCGGGAGGGCGTGGTGGGCGACGTGTGCACCGTGTTCCTCCGGGAGGACGGCACGTACTCGGATCTGGTCCTCAACGAGCGCGCCACCGGGCCGACGCCGGCCCAGCTGCAGCGTATCCCGCGGCGGCTGTGTGTCGCGGCCGGCGACGCCAAAGCCAGGGCGATCCGAGCCGCCCTCCGGGCGGGGGTGGCCACCCACCTCGTCGTCGACGAGCGCACGGCCAAGCTGATGATCGAGTCCTCGGCGGGGTAGGGGACGGCGCGACGAAGGTCGCGAAATCAATCCTCATATCGCGAAATCTCATCGGGCCGCCCCCTTGCGAACATGTGTTCGCCCACATATGGTGGAAGGCCCGTTGGGAGACCGCGATGGAACCCGAGTTCAGCCCGAGATCGGCGAAGCGGATCGCCGAGTTGCGCGCCGAGGTGCGCCACTACGAGGCCCGCTACGGCGCGTTGGAGGGCACCGCCGAGGTGCAGCGGGCGGAAGCGGCCCTGCTGGCGCGGCAGCGCCGGTACAACTGTCTGGTCGAGGAAGCCGAGCGGCTCGCCCGGCAGGTGCGGTCGGCGCAGGACGAAGTCGACCGTCTCGAGGCGTGGATCGAGTTCTGTCTGGCGGACGTGGTGAGCCGGGCCAAGCGGGACCACGCCGAAGGATGGTCGCCGACCGCGGTGATGGGATACCGGCTGTGGGCGGTCACTCCCGACGGCCTCAACGGCGTGCGAATGACATGGCCCGGCCGGACCTTGGTGGCGACATGCCGGCGTCGAGGCGATGACGGCGAGGTTCCCCACGCCGACGGCGGCTGCGGCCGGCTCGGGTGCGGCGTGTACGCCGCCAAGAGTCTCGACCAGCTCCTGAAGGGATTCGATCTCGAGGAGATCGGTGACGTCGCCCTGGGGCTGGTGGAGATGACCGGCAAGGTCGTCGAGCACGAGTCGGGGTATCGGGGTGCCGTCGCCACCGCGGTGGCGCTGGCCGCCGAACTCGACGGACACGTGCTGGTGACGAGCGATCCGGTCGAGATCGAGCGGGTGTTCGCCCACCCTGCCGTGATCACGGCGGGACCCGAGGTGGAGACGCCACGGCAACGTCTCTTCCAGATGGAGACCTACATCGAGCAACGAGCCAGGAGGAACACACCATGGACATTGGCAAGCAGCAGCGGGTGATCATCGTCGAGGTCGACGCGTCCTTGGCACATCCGGCGTCGGCCGGTGAACCGGATCCCTTCGAAGAGCCGACCCAGGCGGCTGTGGTCCCCGGCCCCGGTGGCGCCTGGCCACTTCCGCTCGACCTCGACGCCGAGTTCGAACTGGTGCCGGCCGACCGCTCCGCGGCGGCGGGCTGAGTGGGGCTCGACGTCTCGGGGGCGATCCCGATCACGGACCCGGCGGAGTTCGACGCCTGGCTGGCGGAGCACGGCGGCGACGCCTCCGATGTCGTCGTCGCCATCTACAAGAAGGCGTCCGGAAAGCAGACCGTCACCGCCGGAGACCTGCTGGAGCAGGGAATCCGCCATGGATGGGTCGACACCCAGACCAAGGGCATCGACCACGAGCGCTACGCCATCCGGTTCATGCCGCGCCGCCCGGGTTCGCATTGGACGGAGGGCAACCGGGATATCGCCCGCCGTCTGCTGGCGGAGGGACGGATGACGCCACGCGGCGTCGCATCCTTTCCCGACGATCTGTAGCCGCACATCGCAGGCGGTGTGGGAAGCCGGACCTCAGGTGCCGAAGTCGGGCAGGACGAGCGAGCCGTCGGGCCTCAGCATGAAGCCGGGATTGTGGGCGATCTCCCACACGTGGCCGTCGGGATCCCGGAAGACACCGGCGTACCCGCCGTAGAAGGTCTCCGCCGGCTGCCTGGTGACCTCGGCCCCGGCGCCTTCGGCGGCAGCGATCACCCGGTCCACCTCGTCTTGGGACCGGACGTTGTGGGCGAGGGCGGTTCCGCCGAACCTGGCCGTGCCGTCGTCGTCGATCCCGGCGTCGGCCGCGACCTTCTCCCGACCCCACAGCACCACGGCCAGGCCCCCTGCCTGGAAGAAGACCGTCTCCTCGACCTCGTGGCCGCGCCAGCCGAGTTGCTCGTAGAACGTGCGCGACCGCTCCAGGTCGGCGACGCCGAGGGTGATGAGGCTGACGCGCTGTTCGACGGCGATCTCCGATCCTGCCGCGGGGGCCGGACAGCCTCTCGGGAGGCGGCGGTTGGCCCAAGCGTACCGAACGGCCGGGTCGTCGGAAGGGGGATCCGGCGGCGGGAACCTCGCGTCGGGACCGGCTGAGCGATTTCGGGCGGGGGCGTTACTCGCCAGGCCCGGCGAGCTGCCGAGATCGCAGCACGCAGAACTCGTTGCCTTCGGGATCGGCGAGAACCACCCAGGTGACCTCTCCCTGGCCGATGTCGACGCGGGTGGCGCCGAGGGCGAGCAGGCGGTCGACCTCGGCCTCCTGATCGTCGGGGCGGAAATCGAGATGGAGCCGGTTCTTGATCGTCTTCGCCTCGGGAACGGATACGAAGAGCAAGCCGGGGAACGTGTCGTCGTTGGGCCGGATCTCGATCTCCTCGGGATCGTCGTTGACGATCACCCATCCCAGCGCCTGACACCACCAGCGCCCCAGCGCCACGGGGTCGCGGCAGTCGACGACGATTTGTTCCCATTTGAGTGCCATGGGGTGATGATACGTGACCGGCTCCCTCCAGGGACGGTTGCATGACGAGCCGTCCATCGGTCACGGGATCGGCTCATGCCTGCGAGGATGGGCGCCATGGATGATCGAGATGCCCTCCGTGCCGCCAGTCGTTCGATCCACGGCCACGGCGACGTGCCTCCCGCCCGGATGCTGGCCGACGTCGCGGCATGGTGCGAGGAACGGGACGTGGCGCTCGACCGCTACGGCGAAGGGGAGCTGATCGAGGCGTTCGAGGCGGAGGTCGCCGAACGGCTCGGGTACGAGGCGGGGCGCTTCATGCCGAGCGGGACCATGGCGCAGCAGATCGCCCTGCGCATCTGGGCGGATCGGGCCGGGAACCGTACCGTCGGCATGCATCCCACCTCCCACGTCGAACTCCACGAGCAACGCGGCTACGCCCACCTCCACGGTCTCCACGCCACCCTGATCGGGCCGGCGCGCGAGCCGATGCTGGCCGAACACCTCGCCGCCGTGCCGTCTCCGCTCGCCGCCGTCCTGACCGAGCTTCCGATCCGGGAGGCGGGCGGGCAGCTCCCCACCTGGGAGCAGCTCGGGGAGTTGAAGGCGGTGGCGGGGGAGCGGGGGATCCCGCTCCATCTCGACGGCGCCCGCCTGTGGGAGTGCGCCGCGGCGTACGGCCACGACTACGCCGAGATCTGCCGGGGCTTCGACTCGTGCTACGTGTCGTTCTACAAGGGCATCGGCGCCTTGCCGGGGTCGATGCTGTTGGGGACGAAGGACTTCATCGACGAAGCCGTCGTGTGGCAACGGCGCAGCGGCGGCAACCTGTTCACGCTCACCCCGAACGTGGCGTCGGCCGTGATGCAGTGGGAGGGGCGGCTGGCGAAGATGCCGGTGTATCTGGAGCGGGCCCGGCGCCTCGCCGGGGCGGTGCACGAGATCGAGGGGGTGCGGGTGCTGCCCGATCCGCCCCACGTCAACATGATGCACCTCTTCTTCGACCTCGACGCGGAGGAGGCCCTGGCGGCCCGTGATCGGGTGGCGGAGGAGACGGGGATCTGGGTGTTCAACTGGGCGGGTCCTGCCGACGTCCCGGGGGTGAGCTGGACCGAGCTGTACGTGGGTGACGCCGCCATGGAGGTCGGCGACGACGAGATCGCCCGGGCGTTCACGCTGCTGGTGGCGGGC
>CAYUDA010000077.1:0-1547 GCA_964443425.1 uncultured Acidimicrobiaceae bacterium | reverse complement strand
CTGGTCCGCGCCGGGTGGATCGTGCTCCTCCTGTTCGCGGTCTACGCGGTGCTGCGCGGCGCCGTCGAGTTGGCGACGATCCATTGGGGCGATCCGGCCAGCTACCGGGAAGACTGGGGAGGCCCCTCGTTGGTCGGGGTGCTCCTGGTCCACAGCGGCCCGGGCGTCGTCGGCGTCGTGGTGCTCGCCGTGGCGTGGCGGCGATGGCGGGGCCGTCATGGGGCGTCCCGTCTTCTAGATTGACGCCATGACACTCTCTGTGACACAGCTCGCGTTTCTCGAGGACCATCACGCCGCCGCCATGATCACCGTCGGCGGAGATGGGGTCGCCAAGGTGGCCCGGGTGGGGATCGCTCTCGTCGACGGCACGCTCTGGAGCAGCGGCACCCAGGGGAGGGTTCGCACCCGGCGCCTGCGGCGCGATCCCCGCTGCACGCTGTACGTGCCCGATCCCGGTTTCGCCTGGCTGACCCTGGAGACGACGGTGGAGATCCTCGAAGGGCCGGAGGCGCCCGCCGCCAACCTCCGGCTCTTCCGAGTGATGCAGCACCGGCCCACCGGGCCACTCGCCTGGTTCGGCCGCGAGATCGAGGAGGCGGAGTTCCTCGAACAGATGCGGGCCGAGCAGCGCCTCGTCTACCAGTTCACGGTCACCCGCGCCTACGGGATCGGATAGCGGCCGAGCATTTCCTCAGGCCGCCTCGGAGAGGATGGCGTCGATCTGCCCCAGCGCCGCCTTGAGGCCCTCTTCCATCCCCATCTCGAGCAGCTGCTGCATCGCCTCCGGGGAGGGGAAGCGGGCGTTGACGACCATCCGGGTCCGGTCCGCCTCGGCCGCGATCTCGACCCGGGTCGTCGTGGTGGGCGAGCTGTCGAGGGGGGTGCCGTCGCTGTCGGCGAATCCGTCCTCGAACTCGAGGTGGTGGGGTGCGTCGACGGAGATGATGCGCCACCAACCATGGTGCCGCTCGCCCTCGGGTCCGGTCATGAAGTAGGTGATTGCGCCTCCGGGAGAGAAGTCGAAGTCGAGGAAGGTGGCGGGGTAGGTGGGCGGCCCCCACCACCGCTCGAGCTGGCGCGGATCTTCCCACAGCTTCCAGACCCGCTCCACCGGAGCGTCGAAGGAGGCGACGATGGTCATCGTCAGATTGGTCGGGTCTTTTCGGACGTCGGTGACGGTCATGTGTCGGCTCCCTCTTCTGACTCGGCGAGGATCCCGCCGAAGCGTTCCATGCGTTCCCGCCACAGCTCTTCGAGGCCGTCGAGCAGATGGTGGGCGTGGTGGATGGCTGCGATCTCGGTGTGCACGATGCGTTCCCGGCCCCGGCGCTCCTTGGAGACCAGCCCCGCCGTGTGCAGCGTGGCGACGTGTTTCTGCACCGCGGCGAAGCTCATCGGGTAGCTCCGGGCGAGATCGGACACCGAGTGCCCGCCGATCATGCACCGCCGCACGATGTCGCGGCGTGTCGGATCGGCGAGTGCGTGGAAGACCCGATCGGCTCGTGTCGCACCTTGCGTATCTACAACCATATGGTTGTACGTTAGCG
>CAYUDA010000076.1:2670-7613 GCA_964443425.1 uncultured Acidimicrobiaceae bacterium | reverse complement strand
GCGCAACAACGGTGCGCGGGAGCCCGCGAAACGCGGCAGGTATCCGAGATCTCACGCGGCAATGGTGGCAGAACGCATCGATCATCTGTGGGCGCGACCCGCGTCGTCGTTGCATCGGATCGCTCAGACGACCGGAGATCCTGCCCGGGTGACGGTTCGATCACGGATGGCTGAGATGGATCCGACACCGGCGCCACCGCAGACGGACGTCCGTCGCCCTCGGTGCCGACCCATCCCGCCCGGGTCCGAATTGAGCTGCTGACCGTAGCCGCATTGGTCCACGGCGTGAATCGGACCTGGCCTCGATCATGGGGCGTCCGGCGGGAGGAGCATCACGTACCCGTCTGTCCCGTCGAGGCGAATCCGTTGCCCGTCGCGGATCCGCTCGGTGGCACGTTCCACGCCCACCACGGCCGGCAGGCCGTACTCGCGGGCGATCACAGCACCGTGGGTCATCATGCCGCCGACTTCGGTCACGAGGCCTGCGATCGAAACGAACAGCGGCGTCCAGCTGGGGTCCGTGTAGGCGGTGACCAGGATGTCGCCGGGCTCGACAGCAGCGTCGGCGAGGTCCAGGACGACACGGGCGCGGCCCTCGATCGTCCCGCCCGACACCGCCAGGCCGGGCAGCGCACCGCTCGGCAGGTCGTCGCGATGGAAGGAGCCGGCGACGGCCTCGCCGTCGGAGGTGAGCACCCTGGGAGGGGTGAGCGCCTGGTAGGAACGGAAGGCGTCCTTGCGTCGATCGATGAGGGCTCCATCGACGTGGTTGGTGCGCACGACGTCGTGGAGTTCCTCGAACCGGAGGAAGAAGATGTCCTCCTTCTCGCGAAGCACTCCCTCCTCGACGAGGCGCTCGGCCTCCGCCAGCAAGGCTTGCTTGTAGATGAAGTACCGGCCGACCATGCCGTACTTCGGGTACTCCCGGTATCCCATGAACGTCCGGACGCGGTCGATCATCTGCGAGGTCTCTGCGGCCTTCTTGTCTCCGTCCGGCAAGGCCCGCAGCCGCTCGAGCAGGTCCCGTTCCTTGGCCGACGATTCCTGTCGCCCTTCATCGAAGCGGCGCTGTGCTTCGCCCGGCTCCATGGTGTTGACGTGGGCGAGAATCAACGGCAGAAGGGCCGTCGGGCGTTCGACCCAACGCGGTCTGGTGATGTCGATCTCGCCGGCGCAGCGCATGCCGTACCTGTCCAGGAAGGCCTCGATGGCGGCCCGTGCCTCGGCTCCGCCGTCGAGTTCGTCCAGTTCGTCGAGGAATCCTTCGTCGTCGACCTCGTGGAGAAAGGCCACCACGTCCGGGTGCGGTCGGATCGCGTCGGCGACGTCGAGGAGCGCCAGCCCCATCTCGGACGTGACGTTGTGGGGAACGGACTGCGTGAGGGTGTCGGCCACGTTCTGCTCTCCCAGCCAGTCGAGCAGGTGCTGGTTGATCCACCACGTGGCTTCGATGGCCGTCATGAAGACCTGGCGGCTTCGCGGATCGAACAGCACGCGTCTCAGCTCTTGCATGTCAGACACGATGAAGTCGAACAGCTCGGCGCCGGTCTTGGTCTCGATGTCGCGTCGGCATGCGGCGACCGAAGCCTCGCTCTGGTCGATCAGCTCGTTGACGATGGCAGCGTCGGTGTCGGGGGCGAGGAGGGTGGTGGGGCCGACTGCCGGCGGCGGTGCCGGGCCGTCGTCGGGTAGCGACGGGACGAAGTCCCCGCGGTCGAGGACGGTCTGCAACGCGTCCCGGACCAGCGGATCCGTCTTGCCGGAGAGCTCGAGGAAGTCCGCCCGGCTCGACGGCGCTGCCAAACGCGCCGTGACGTCGACGAACAACCGACCTCCGGCCTCCAGCATCGGAGCGGGCGTCGTCATCTGCCACACCGACAGCCCGAGCGGCGTCATGGCGTCGGTCATCATCTGGTTGTGCCCAACCGAGACGTAGACGTGATTCGCGTCGTCGGTCGCTGGCGGGATCGGGAACAGCGTGGTGATCGGGCGGCTCTGGACGATCTGGAAGTCGTCGTCGACGAGGCACCACTCGATGTCCTGCGGAGAACCGAAGTGCGCCTCGATCCGTCGACCCAGCGCGGCGAGCCGCACGACCTGGCTGTCCGTCAGCGTCGGCTGCGCCTGACGTTCCACGTCGAGTGTCTGGTGCCGGGTGCCGCCCGCCGGTTCGGCGAGGATCGCAATGTTCTGGGGAGCGACGTTCTTGGCGACGATCTCGCCTTCGCGTACCTTGAACACGTCCGGGTTCACGAGGCCGGACACCAGCGCCTCGCCGAGGCCGAGGCACGCTTCGATCGCGACGACGCTACGGTCGGAGTTCAGCGGGTCGGCGGTGAACACCACCCCTGAGGCATGCGGGATCACCATCTGCTGCACGATCACGGCGATGTTGACGTCGCGGTGGTCGATGTCGTTGCGTCGGCGGTATGCGACGGCGCGTTCGGTGAACAGCGACGCCCAACAGTGGCGAATCCGATCGATGACGGCGTCGGCACCGACGACGTTGAGGAACGTGTCGTGCTGACCGGCGAACGACGCAGTCGGGAGGTCCTCGACCGTCGCGCTCGAACGGATCGCCCACGCCGAGCGTTCGCCGACCTCGGCGACTGCGTCCCGGATGGACGTGGCCATGTCTGTCGGGATCGTCGACTGTTCGATCGTCGATCGGATCTCGGCGCTCACTGCGGCGATCTCGTTCTGGTCGGCCGGACTCGTCTCTGCCAACCGACCGAGGTGCCTCTCGACCGAGACGTCGGCCATGAACCGCCTGAACGCCTCTGTCGACACACAGAACCCCGGCGGTACCCGGACACCACCGATCCGCGTGAGCTCGCCCAGGTTCGCCGCCTTGCCGCCGGCGAGCGAGACGTCGCTGCGGCCGAGTTGTTCGAGACGAATCAGATCGTCGCTCATGGTGACTCCTGAGGACGGCAGTTGACTCACCTCCCACGGACACGGAACGGTTGACCAGTAACCGGAGGACTATACTCCGGTTAGCCTCTCGGGCAAGCCCAACTCGGATCGCTCATCGGATTCCGGCCAGAACGAGGCAAGCCGGAAGGCTGGAACCGACAGAACGGGAGAAGCAGGATCGGATGCGTGCCGACGCACGACGGAACCGGGAGCGACTCCTCGACGCCACGGTCGAGCTGATCCTCGAGAAGGGCAGAGAGCCCGCACGGGACGCGATCGCGACACGTGCCGGGGTGGGAATCGGCACGCTCTACCGGCACTTCCCCGACCAGCAGTCGCTCCTCCACACCGCCGCCCTCCACGTGTTGGATCGCAGCATCGCCGCCGGCGAGCGCGCCCTCGCCGACGCCGCCGACGGCGCCCAGGCGCTGCGTCGGTACATGCATCTCGCGGTCGACCACGGCCTCGGAGCGCTCAACCTCATCTACCCCCTCCTCGACAACGCGGACTGGCCCGAGCAACAAGCACGGGCCGAGGCGCTGCTCCGCACCATGGTCGATCGCGCACAGGGTGACGGTCTGATGCGACACGACGTCACCGCCACCGACGTCGGCTTCGCCATCATCCGCGCCTGCCGCCCTCTCGCCGTCGGCCTCCCCCTCGCCGACGAACGAGCACTCGCCCACCGCCACGTCGACATCTGGCTCGACGGCCTCACAGACTCCGGATCTTCGTCACATTGACCACCACATGAACTTCGAGCCAGAACTCGTCGAGTAGCCCGAGCTCGAGGCACTGGCTCGCGAGGCTCCCCGCCGTCACCCCCACGGTCTTCTCGCCGGCGATGTGTTGAGCCTGTTCGATGGCGTTCGCCAATCCATCGGTCACGAACGTGAACGGCGCGTCGGGGTGGGCGTGGACCCATTTCTCGGGCTCGCGGTGCGTGACGACGACCGCATCCGACCGCACACCGGAGGGGCCGGTCACCTCCTGAGCCGAGTTCGCCTGGTCGGCGTCGAACCCTGCCAAGCGTCGGTCGATCTGACGTCCCGCCAGGCTTTCGTCTCGGCTTCGGTGCGGAAGGATCGCTCCGGTCAACTCGTCCCGGTGATCAGCCGCTCACGATCGAAGAGACGGGCGACGATGCGCCAACCTGCGATGTCCAGGATGAGCAGAAGGGTCGCGCAGCCGATGGCCAGGGTGACCGAGACCGGGATCACGCCTATCGCCGTGAGCACCACCACGGAGAGCGGTGGCAGGCTGACGAGCAAACCGAGCTGCTGTGCGACCCGGACGTCACTGGAGCGGGCGGACACGCCGATGCCGACCCAAATGGACCACGTCGCAAGGAGAGGTGTGAAGACCCCCTGTGCAATGAGATCAGGCCCTCGGAGCAAGGCGGAAGCTACCCCGGGCGGGGCGAGGATTTCCACGAGAACGGCGAAGAGCGCAAAGACCGCGAAAGCGATCACCAGCGACGGGAGCAACGCCGCCAGCGTCTTGCCGAGCAGGAACTCCTCGCGCCGGATCGGCGTCGTGAGGATCGGCTCGAGCGTCGCCTGCTCGCGCTCACCGACGACCGCGTACGCCGCGATGAAGGCCGGGACCAGCACCGGGATGCCAAGCATGTAGAGCAGGACATGCTCATTGGCCAGTCCGCTGGTAGCGGACTCACTCAAGCTTATGACCGCCACCAGCGGCTGGATTGTGAAGACCAGCGGCAAGACGGCCATGCTCACCACGAGAGCTCGGTTGCGCCGATATTCAGCGAGCTCCTTGCGGGCAATCGCCCAAACGCGCCGCCAGCTCACTCTCATCGCCGTGCAGCCTCCGGGTCATGGTCGATCAGCTCGAGATATACGTCCTCGAGCGAGTGGGGCGCCTCAGCGATTGACAGGACATCGGCGCCTGCGGCAACCAGCGCCCTGGTAACGGCCGGGGCTGTCAGGGCGAGATCAGATACGGCCAGGACGTAGCTGGACACCTCGGTCTGCTGCCAGCTCTCGACTCCCGCAAGTCCCCCAAAG
>CAYUDA010000076.1:0-2660 GCA_964443425.1 uncultured Acidimicrobiaceae bacterium | reverse complement strand
TGGGTCGCGCGTCCGGACCGCCAGCGAGGTGCCGAACAGCTGGGTACGCAGCTCGGCGGGCCGGCCGATGGAACGCAGTCTCGTATTCAGAATCGCGACACGGTCGCAAAGACGCTCCGCCTCCTCGAGTCGATGGGTGGTCAGGAAGATCGTGACGTCCCGCTCACGGAGCCCCTCGATCAATTCGTGGACCTCTCGGGCGGCAGCCGGATCAACGCCTGCGGTGGGTTCGTCGAGAAAGAGCACCTCGGCGTCACTGAGCAGTGTCCTCGCCAGCGCGACGCGCTGACGGAGGCCTTTCGACAGTGTGGCGCATACGTCGCCGGCTCGGTCGGCGAGGTTGACGGCCCGCAGGGCGGCATCGATGCGACCGGGCGGGTCGGCCACTTCGTACAAGTCGGCGAAACAGACGAGGTTCTCCATGACGGTCAAGCGCGAGTAGAGACCCGGCGACTCGGGCATGACTGCGATCCGGCGGCGGATCTCGACGCCGTTTTCCGGAGTCAGCGGCAGGCCCGCGACCGTGGCCGAACCGGATGTCGGGGCGGTGAGAGTACCGAACGTTCGGACAATCGTCGTCTTCCCGGCGCCGTTTGGACCAAGAAAACCGAACACCTCACCGCGCCCCACCTCGAACGATATGTCCTCATAGGCGACCAGTCCGCCGAATCGCTTCGACAGGTGATCGGCGGCCAACGCCGTGTCGCTCAGGCTACCGCCGGACATCTTGGGAGGCGTGTCGCTGAGGAAGCAGGCCGACAGCTCGAGCCCGGTGCGATCCGGACAACGGCGGACCATCGCGCGCTGAGCCCCTCGGTTTCGCGGTCGATGGACAGTCTGACACTCGCGAAGCTTCCCCTTTGGACTGGATATCGTGCGCACCGGCCGTCAAGCGTGCCGCCTTTCTCTGTCCACACTCCCTCCGGTCCGGCCGCGACCAGAAGGGTTCAGCGGGGCCTCATCCAGCACATTGGCGATGATTCGCTCGGTGAGATCAAGCCCGCTCCGCTCGAATACGGCAAACATCGAGGAAGCTACTCGATTCTCGCCCGTTCGATGACCGATTCGCCGGCTCACGTCGCAGGTGGATGGTCCGCACGAGTCTGATCGTCTGATGCACGGCCTCGGCTTCGTTCGAGTGCTCTCCACGCGCCACGCCGACTACTCTCGAGCAGCCCGACATGGATGTTGCTCTCGGTGGGGTGGTAGTGACCGACCATGCGAGTACCAGACAGTCGGGAGCGAACACCGTGATGGTCCGAGGAATCGTCTACGACACGGGCTGCGAGACGACTTCGGGCCGAGTGTCCCGTGTCGTCTTCGACGAACAGCAGGTCGCCGTGGAGATGAGGGTGATCGCAAGAGACCTGCACTGCACCGCGGTTCGCATCGTCGGCAACGACGCCCACCGGCTCGCCCTCGCCGCCCGGTTGGCTGGCGCGGAAGGCCTGGCCTTGTGGTTGTCGCCGGTGGCCCACGACCGACCGGCCAGCGATCTGCTGGCCCTTGTCGAGCAGGTCGCCGGTCTGTGCGGTGAGTTGGAACGCGCTGGACACGACGTCGTGCTCGTCGTGGGGTGGGAAACCAGTGCCTTCGTCCGGGGGATGATCAGCGGCCGAACCACCTTCGACCGGCTCCGCACCCTCGCCAGCATCCCGCGATTGCTGGTGAGCACGGCTCGGCACGGCTCGTTCAACAAGCGTCTCAACGAGCACTTGGCGGATGCCGTGGCGGTGGCCCGGCAGGACTTCAAAGGTCCCCTCACCTACGCGGCAGGGATGTGGGAGGACGTGGACTGGAGCCGGTTCGACATCGTGGGCGTGGACGCCTACCGCGACAGTGGAAATGCCGAAAGCTTCGTCCGTCTCATGGCGGCCTTCGCCAACCACGGCAAGCCGTTCGCCGCGCTCGAGTTCGGTTGCTGCACCTACCGCGGCGCCGCCGCACGCGGCGCCCTCGGATGGACGGTCGCCGATCCCGTCGCTCGCCAGGTGACAGCAGATGTGGTCCGCGACGAGATGGAGCAGGCGGACTACCTCGAGAGCGTCTACCGGCAGCTCGAGCACGCCGGATCGAGCGCCACCTTCCCCTTCACCTTCGCGAGCTACAGCTACCCCACCCTGCGCAACGGCGTCGACCTCGACGTCGGCGCCTACGGGATCGTCCGCACCTTCGAAGAGCCGAACCCGAACTCCGCGTACCCCGAGATGCCGTGGGAGCCAAAACTCGCCTTTCACCGCCTCGCGGCCCTATACGCCGAAGCGGTTCGCTGACATGCCTTCGATACGCTCGCCTGGTTGCAGGAATGGCGGATGCGGCCTCGGCCGAAGCCGCACGACATCGTCGGAGACACAGGAACCGTCACCTTGCGCCACGTCGGCAAACTCCACCACATCGGCATCGGCCGAACCTATGCCCGAACCCACATATCATGCTCATCAAGGAACTCGACATCCAGGTCATCGCCACCGACACCGGAGAACTCCTCTACCACCTCACCCTCAACCCCAACCGTGACTACCAACCCCAACAACACGAAGAGTCTCGCGACGGCCCCAATAATCCCCTCGCAGTGCCCGTCGCCGTCGTGCTGGGGATTCCCCTCTACTCGAACGCCGCCGGCATCCTGCCCCTGGTCGAGGCGCTGCATGCCAAGGGTC
>CAYUDA010000075.1:0-7756 GCA_964443425.1 uncultured Acidimicrobiaceae bacterium | reverse complement strand
TCGGCGTTGACGACGTCCATGATGACGCCGCCCTTCAACATCTCGGCCAGACCGCGTTTGACACGGTCCGTGCCGTGCTCGACCGATGGCGTGGACATGTGATGCTCCTCACAGAAAGGGACAGCATCATTGTACCGACGGGGCCCTCGCCCCGGACCACACCTCTCGTCAGTGGTTGCGGGCGTCCCGGTAGGCGGCCAGGTAGCCGGCGAGCACCGCGCTACGGTCGAAACGTCGCACCCGGGCGACCGCCAGTTCCCGCAACCGGTTGCGACGCCCGTCGTCGCCGAGGAGAGCAATCAGGGTCTGAGCCAACCCATCCGGATCACCGGGCGCGCACAACACGCCGGCGTCCCCGACCACGTCGGCGAACCCTGGAAGCGCCGAGGCAACCACGGCGCATCCCGAGGCCATCGCCTCGGCAAGGACGATCCCGAAGCTCTCACCGCCCCGAGCCGGGGCGCAGAAGACATCCGCCTCCGCCAGCAGACGCCGCTTCTCCGCCTCCGAGACCCGGCCCACCGGGCGGATGCCAGAAGCAGAGGCCGGCCCCTCCACGGTGGCGACCAACTCGGCGTCCGGCACCGCGGCCCGGACCCGAGGCCAGGCCGCGGCGAGGACGTCGTAGCCCTTGCGAGGCTCGTCGCGGCCCAGGAACATGACCCGACGCGCCACGATCGGCCCGGTGGAGAAGGTCGCGGTGTCGAGGCCGTTGGGCACCACCCGGTAGGGCCCGAGCCGAGCGATGGCGCCTCCGGCGACCGGGCTCACCGCGGTGACCACGTCGAGGCCGTGGATGACCCGTCGGAGCAGCCCGCTGGTACGCCGGTACAGCATGCGCGCCAGCCGCGACGGGTCGGCGTGGAACGTCCCGACGGTGGGGACCTCCTCGAGGCGGGCAGCCGCGATCGAGACGAAAGGCATCGCCGGCTCGTGCACGTGAACCACGTCAGCCCCGTCGACCGCCCGGCGCACCGCCCGCGCCACTCGGGGATCGAGGGCGACGGGGGCGCGGGAACCGTTGGCCGGCACGGCGTACGCCCGCCCCACCGAGATCGCTCCCGGCGGCGCCTCCCCCGGACCTACCACCCATGCCTCGTGATGGTCGGCTCCGAGCCATTCGGCCAGCCGGAAGACCTGGTCCTGCACCCCTCCGGGCGCCGCCAGGTCGTAGGGGCTCACGATCGCCACCCTCACTCGGCCACCCCCTCCCGGTCCGACGGCCAGTTCGGCACAAAGAGGTGCCATTGGTGCGGAGCGACTCGAATGATCTCCTCGAAGGCGGTCGCGCAGAGTTGCGCCCCCAGCGCCACCCGCTCCTCGCGAGTTGGCGCGTCCGGGATCTGCAGCGGCGGGTGCACGACGAAGCGGTGGCCCCGCCCCTCCTTGAAGTAGGCGCCGACCGGAAAGAGGGCGGCACCGGTGCGTTCCGCCAGAGCGACCGGCCCCGCCGGGATCGTCGTCTTCTCCCCGAAGTACTCGACCTCGACCCCCCGACCCGAGAGGTCGCGATCGGCCACCAGCGCCACCGTGCCCCCGGCCTCGAGCCGCGCAACCAGCTCACGGGTGATCCGACTCCCATTGCCGGTGAGCACCACCTCGATCCCCATTTGATTCCGCACCTTCACGAACCACTCGACGATGCGCCGGTTGGGGAGCCGCTCGGCGACCGCCAAGACCGGGATCCCGATCTGCTCCGCCTTGGCCCCGGCCGCATCCCAGTTGCCGAGATGCGGAAGCGCGAGCACGATGCCGCGACCGGCGGCGACGGCCGCTTCGATGCGCTCCATGCCGATCAGGTCACCGTGGTCGAGGAACTGCTGTTTGTGCCGGGCCCGCACCCAGAAGACCTCGGCCCAGTAGCGGCCGTAGCTGGCGAACATGCGGCGTGCCGTGGACTTCAGGGCCGCATCGTCGCCGAGCACCCGACGGAGATGGCGTTGCACGAGCCGGCGACGGCGACGAGCCAGATAGAAAGCGAGCGTTCCGAGCGCCTCGCCGGTGCGGCGCATGACCGGCTCGGGAAGCAGTCCGATCACGGCGTCGAACACCCGGTAGGCGAGGTAACCGACCGTCTCCCTCACGGCGTCAGCTGTTGCCAAGTCCGCCGGATCCTCTGGCCCACGGTGAGCCCCGACAGCACCACGTAGATCCACAGGACCGGAAAGATGATGGTGAGGCCGAGCCCGTCGATGCCGACCCCGGTCAGCACGAGGATCATGCGCTCCGCCCGTCCCATCCAGCCACCCCGGCCCTCCGCTCCCCAGCTCTCGGCCTTGGCCCGCACGTAGGGGATGAGGAGGGAGAAGGCCAAGCCGAACATGCACAGCATGAGGGCCGTCTCGTCGTGGCGGAGGCTGAAGGCGAGGCCGGCGAGGATGGCAATCTCCCCGAGGCGGTCCGACATGGTGTCGACGAAGGCCCCCCGGATCGATGCGGTGCCTTGCAGGCGCGCCAGTGGACCGTCGAGGGCATCGAAGAGGGCCCCGATCCCGGCGACGAAGGCACCCACCACGTACTCGTGGTTGGCGAGCAGGATCGCACCGCAAATCGTCACTCCCAGCCCGATCAGGGTGACCGCGGTGGGAGTGAGGCGCGCCTTGGAGAGGGCACCTGCGATGGGGTCCAGTATCGGGGCGATTCGGCTGCGCCCTCTGAGGTCGAGCACTCGCGTCTCCTTCCACCCGGAAAGGTACCACGGGGACCGAACGCATTCTCGTTGGCTACACTCGGATGCATTCGTGTTGCCGGACGGTATCCGCCGCTGACGTGACCCAGGAGGAGGACGAAGGCTTGGACGGCGACGTCGGAGCAAAGCTTCAGATCACCAATCCCATCGGCATCGAATCCCCGCTGGAGCTTCCTCTGGTGGAGAGCCATCTCGGTAGCCACGGCCTCGACATCAGCCGTCTGCGAGCCGAGACCGGGACGGTCACCTTCGATCCCGGTTTCGCCAACACCGCGTCCACTCGCAGTGCCATCACCCACATCGACGGCGCAGCCGGGGAGCTGATCCACCACGGCTACCGGATCGAGGATCTCGCCGAGCATTGTTCCTTCCTCGAGGTGGCCTACCTGCTGCTCTTCGGGGCGCTCCCGAGCCGGCCCCAGCTCGAAGGCTGGACCGAGTCGATTCGCCGCCACACCCTCCTCAACGAGGAGATGAAGCGGTTCTTCGACGCCTTCCCCCGTAGCGCCCACCCGATGGCGATCCTCTCGTCGGCCACCAACGCGGTCTCCACCTACTACGAGGACTATCTCAACCCGGCCGATCCGGAGAGCTTCGGGGAGAGCGCCAACCGCCTCATCGCCAAGATGCCGACCATCGCCGCCTGGGCCTTCAAGAAATCCACCGGCCAGGCCTACATCTATCCCCGCAACGACCTCACCTACGTGGAGAACTTCCTCCACATGATGTTCGCGACCCCTGCCGAGGACCTGGTGGTGGATCCGATCATCACCCGGGCCCTCAACGTGCTGCTCATCCTCCATGCCGACCACGGCCAGAACTGTTCGACGGCGACGGTCCGTTTCGTCGGCTCGAGCCGTGCCAACCTGTTCGCCTCGGTCGCCGCCGGGATGAACGCTCTGTGGGGACCGCTCCACGGCGGCGCCAACCAGGCGGTGATCGAGATGCTGCGCGAGATCCACGACGAACCCGACGCCACCCCCGAGAGCGTGCTGACCCGGGCCAAGGACAAGGACGACCCGTTCCGACTCATGGGCTTCGGGCATCGGGTCTACAAGAACTACGACCCGCGAGCCAAGATCCTCAAGAGCTTCGCCTCCGAGGTGCTCGACCGGGTCGGCGTCGACGATCCCCTCCTCGACATCGCCCGCGAGTTGGAGGAGACGGCACTGCAGGACGAGTACTTCCAGAGCCGTCATCTCTACCCGAACGTCGACTTCTATTCGGGGCTCATCTTCCGGGCGCTCGGGTTCCCGACCCGCATGTTCACGGTGCTGTTCGCCATCGGCCGTCTTCCCGGTTGGATCGCCAACTGGAAGGAGATGATCGAGGATCCGCTGACCCGCATCGCCCGACCCCGCCAGATCTACACCGGCCCGCAGCCCCGCGCCTTCCCCCCCATCGAACAGCGTTAGCGGGTTCGCTCCCCCACTGCCGGGATCGCCTCGACGTAGGTCTCGATGACGTCACCGTTGGTGGCGTCGACCCTCACCAGTCCCCGTGAGCTTGGTGGATCGTCCGCCGAGAACACCAGCACGTTCCACACCGGCCGTGCCCGCCAGCCGTCGAAACCGACCGTCGCCGAGGCGTGGCCGACCGGGAACTCCGTGGCACGGTTGGCGACGTCGAGGGCCGTGTTCTCCCGGATGGCGAGGTGCCAGCCGGCGAGATGGTGGTAGACCGCGATGGCGACGAACCCGGCGACGACGCCCCACATGGCAGCCGGGAGGCCGGCGACGATCCCGCCGGCGGTGACCATGGCCGTCACCCAGTAGACGATGGCGGCGCGGTGACGCCGGGCCGGGTCGGGCACGGCGTACGGGCTCAGGTTGCCGGCGTCGAGGTCCGACGGCATCTCGGCCGCAGCGGCCAGGTCGGCCGGGATCGGGATCTGCGGCATCGCGGGGCGCTCGGTCATGCGGTCGTCCCGCCCGCCTCCCGCTCGGCGATCTCGGCGTGGAGCAACCTCTCGTCGACGGCATCCTCGCCGCGTTTCAGGTGCCAGCGGTCCCATACCAGCAGCAGCGACGGCAGCACCAGCACCGATCCGACCAGGGCGAAGATGATCGCCCAGAAGGTGACCTCGCCGAACTGCTGGAACGGTTTGAGAGAGGACGTGACCAGGATGCCGAACCCTGCCGCGGTGGTGAAGGCGGACCCGGCGAGGGCTCCGCCGGTATGGGTCGTGGTGGAACGGATGGCGGCCTCGGGGGTGTCGTAGCGGAGCCGGTCCTCCTGGTAGCGGTGGGTGATGTGGATGGTGTATGGCACGCCGATCCCGATCGCGAGGTTGGCGATCATCGCCGTCACCGGGTTGAACGGGATGCCGCGGGCGGTCATGATCCCGAACACGAGCAGCACGATGAGCACCACCGGCAGGATGGTGATCACGCCGAGGAACGGGCGGCGCGATTCGAACCAGAAGTTGAAGACGAGTACCAGCCCGGCGACCAAGATCGTGAGGCCCAGCGACCAGAGCTGGGAATCCTGCAGCGCCCGCGCCACCCCCTGACTCACGATGTTCTGGTTGGTGGCCACCGTGGTGGCGCCGGCATCTCGCACCGGGGTGAAGTCCGCCTGGAGGGCGTCGCGGAGCTGGAGGGCGTCGGACTCGCCCGCCTGGGTGGAAACTCCGACGTCGATGTACCGGAAGTGCCCGTCTGCTTCGGCCAGGACGCGCCGCATCGCATCCGGGGCGGCTTCCATCGCGGCCTGGTAGAGCGCCGCCACGTCCGTCCCGGACGCCACGGTGAGATCGGGCTGCAACCCGGCCGCGAAGGCGGCCTGGGAGAAGGTCGCGTCGTAGGTCTCGGGGTCACCACCCTGCTCGGGTGGAACGGCGAGTCGGGCGATCACCGACACCGGCGACTCGGCGGCCGCCCGGGCCCCGAACAGGACGACGTCGGGAGTGTCGGCGAGGTTGCCCCAGGCGGCGACCAGACCGTTGTAGACCGCGGGGGTGGCGACGTCGCCTTCGATGATCACGTCGGTCTCCTCACCGAACCCGCCTCCGAAGCGGTCGACGATGGTCTGGTAGGTGCCGAGGGCAGGGGCGTCGTCGGGGAGGAAGTCGGTGAAGCTGAACTCGGTGTTGAGCTGGGTGAATCCGTAGACACCGGCACCGCTCGCCAGCAACGCCAGGACCAAGGTCACGCCCGCGAACCGCTCTGCCAGCACCGAGGTGCTGCCCATCACCTTGGGGAGGAGCCGCTCGCTCTGATGCCCGAACGCCTCGCGCACCAGCCGGCCATGAGCTTCGGCCCGGCGGTCGAGGAGGACGCGGACCGAGGGCACCACGGTGAGCATGAGGAGGAACGCCGAGCTGATGCCGACCGCGGCCAGGACCCCGAAGTCGGCGATCGCCGAGATCGGGTTGACGACGTTTGTGAGGAACCCGATCGAAGTGGTGACGGTGGCGAGCACGAGGGCGATGCCGACGGTGCGTGTCGCCCGGGAGGCCGCCCGGGTCACTTCCGAGCCCTCGCCGAGCTCCTCCCGATAGCGGCTGGTCATGTGGATGGCGTAGTCGACGCCGAGTCCAATGAGCAGGATCGGCAGGATCTGGAGGATCTCGTTGAAGTTGCCGATCAGGTCGAGGTACTTGGGACCGAGGATGACTCCGATGCCGTTCATCCAGAAGATCGACATCGTGATGACCAGCATGGTGAGCCCCGTGTCGGCCAGAGCCCGCCGCAGCGACGCCCGCCACGTCATCCGCCCCTTGGGATGGATCCAGTACACGAACAGCAGGATGAGCACGATGATGAGGAAGGCGGTGGCGAAGAGCCGGCCGATCTCGGACTGGAACTGGTCGGTGTTGGCGAAGAGGAGGGCGAAGCTGAAGGCGGAGGCGTCGGTGGCGGTGGTGTCGACCGCGGCCACCTCTTCGGACATCGCGACTTCCTTGGCCTGCAGGATCGTCTGATCGGGGTCGTCGAGCCCGGAGACGTTGAGGAACGCCACCATCAACCCGGTGTCGGCCTGGGCCGCGGTGACGTCGGCCCCCTCGCCGAGCAGACCGCTGAACAGCTCGGCGGTGTCGGCCGGCAGCTGGGCGACACTCTGCCGGAAGCCGTCTTTCACGTCGCCGTCGGTGATGGCGGCCAGCATCATCCCGAACGGCACGCCGGTCTCCTCGGATCGCATCTGCATGCCTTGCAGCAGTGGATCGAAGTAGCCGACGATGTCGCCTCCTGGGCGTCCCTGCAGCAGGTCCGCCACGTCGCTGTTCTCGACGGCGGTGCGCACCGCGACGTAGTCGCGCAGGCCGTCGGCCGTGAGCAGGTCGCCGTTGCGGGCGGTCATGAGGATCTGCACCGGCTCCTCGGAGTTCTCCGAGAAGTACTGCGAGATGGTGTCGAGGGCAAGGAACTCCGGTGAGTCGGGAGAGAATCCTTCGTTGCCCGACGCGGTCTCCTGCTGGAGCATGAAGACGAAGAACATGGCCGTGAGCACCAGGGATCCGATGAGCACCGCCCACGGGTAGCGCCGCACCGAGGCGGCGAGGAACTTGACGAGCTGCTTCACGGAAGTGATCCCTTCAGACGAACGGCGACGGGGCTCGTTGAGGTGGTCGGTCGCAGCATACGCGGCGCGGGGCCCAGGGCAAATTTCTCCGGCTGCGGCGGTTCCGAGGGCGCAGGCCACGGATGGCGTGGTCGTTCTTCACAGGACGATCGCTCCCGATTGCCCTCACTGCGGGACGAGCCGGCCGGCGGGGCCGTCACCAACATCGCCGCGTGGACCATCTTCCTCGCCGAGATCGAAGCGACCGCGGCCATCGTTCCCTGAATGCCAGGCGGCAGCCGCGGTCGCGGCGCCACCTCACCCCGAGATCGGGCCCCGCTCAGCGCGGTCGAGCGCACAGCTCGAGGAGCTCGCCGACCACCTCGTCCCGCCCGACCCCGCGCCGCTCCTGGTCCTCGCCGCGCAGGCGGAGGCCAACCGTGCCCGCCTCGACATCCCGGTCGCCGACGACGAGCACTGCCGGGTGTTTCTGCGTGATGGCACGGCGGATCTTCTCGCCGACGGTGTCGTCGTGGTCGTCGACCTCGACCCGCAACCCGG
>CAYUDA010000074.1:0-7766 GCA_964443425.1 uncultured Acidimicrobiaceae bacterium | reverse complement strand
AGGTCATGCCGGTCACCATCAGCGCCACCCCCAATCCCAACGCCGTCAAGTTCACCGTCGGGGTCGACGTCGGCGGGCCCAAGAGCTTCGCTTCCGGCAGGGAGGTCGACGATCCGGTGGCGGCCGCCCTGGTGGAGGTGCCGGGGGTGGCCAGCGTGTTCATGTCGGCCGATTTCGTCACCGTCTCCAAGCTCCCCGACGCCGCCTGGGATCCGATCGTCGCCGCAGCCCGCGACATCCTCGACGCCCACTTCGGCTGAGCCGGTCCCGCCGGAGGCTGCCCGCCACTCCCAGCGGCGCGGCGCGGCCCCGGGACTCAGGCCGGAGCGGGCGTCTCGGCCGTCTGGCGGCGCCAACGGGAGAGGCCGTCGGCGGTGTAGATCACCAGGCCCGCCCACACGAACAGGAACCCGACGAGGCGGTCGGTGCCCACCACCTCGCCGTAGACGGTGATCCCGAGCACGAAGGCGAGCGAGGGGGCGATGTACTGCAGCAGCCCCACCATCGACAGCGGGATCCGCTGCGCGGCGCCGCCGAACAGCAGCAGCGGCACGGCGGTGGCGACCCCGGTGAAGGCGAGGAGCAGGGTGATATGCAGGTCGCCCGAGACGAAGGCGGCGTCGCCTCGGGCCTGGAGGCTCCCCAGATAGGCGGCGGCGGGCAGGAACAGCAGGCCGACCTCCACGGCGAGCGCCTGGAGCGGGCCGACCCCGGGGACCTTCTTCTTGAGCAGGCCGTAGAGCCCGAAAGTGACGGCGAGGGTGAGGGCGACCCAGGGCACCGTGCCGAGGCGGATCGTCATGTAGCCCACCCCCACGGTGGCGACGCCCACCGCCATCCACTGGACCCGGCGCAGGCGCTCATGGAGCACGACGACGCCGAGCACCACGTTGAAGAGTGGGTTGATGAAGTAGCCGAGGGCGGTCTCGACGATGCGGTCGTCGTTGACGGCCCAGATGTAGGTGCCCCAGTTGACCGCCAGCAGCGAGCCGGCGGCGAGCAGCATGAGCAGGGAGCGACGGTCGAGGCGCCGCAGCCAGTCCCACCTGCCCCGCACCAGGAGCAGGCCGACGAGGAAGACGAGCGACCACACCATGCGGTGGGCCAGGATCTCGAGGGTGGGCACCACCTCGACGGCCTTCCAGTACACGGGGAGCAACCCCCAGGCGACGTAGGCCGCGATGCCGTAGGTGATGCCTTTGCGCATCCGGCATTCAAACACGGGACGCCGGGGACCCCGCCGTCGGCGGCTCAGCCTTGCCCGCTCTCCGGGTACAGGACGATCGGCCAGCGCAGGCCGCCCGGCCCGGTCACCAGCATCACCACCCGCCATCCTTGGCCGTCGCGTCCCGAGCTCACCAGCTCGGGGTCGTCGCCGAGCCCGACCGCCAGGTCGGAGGCGGCCGCCACCACCTCGGGCGGTGCTGCGGCGGCGGCAGGCCACGCCGGCGCCTCCCCCGCCGCCGGCAGTTCGGTGGGGGTGGGCAGGTCCCGCACCGCCACCGTCCCGTCCGGGCCGACCTCGAGGTCGAGGGTCACCGCCTGCACCGCGCCGCGGGAGAACCCGTCCCCGCCGGCCGACCCCAGGGCCCGGAACGCCACCGCCACCCGGTAGGAGCCGGGTCGTGCGGACTCGACCCGGAAGGCGCGGGCCCACTCCACGTAGGAGGTGGCGGCCGGATCGTCGTGGGGAAGGGGGAGGCCGGGGTCGCCGAGGGTGGCACGGAGGGCGGCGGCCGCCCCCGGATCGCCGTCGACCGTGAAGTAGTCGGCGACGAACCACTCGGCCCGCATCACGGCGAGGCGGGCTTCGTCGGCAACGGGGGCGGCCATGAGATCGGCTTCGGTGTAGATGGCGGGGGCTTCGACCGCGGTCGGGGTGGCCGGAACCGTTGCGGTCTCCGCGGACACCTCGACCGGGTCGGCGGCTTCCACTCCAGCCGTGGTCGGCGGCAGGGTGACGACGGCATCGGACGAGGCGGCAGTGAGGGCCCGCACCCCGACGACCAGGGCGACGACCGCCACCGCCACCACGGCGCCGATGGGGAGGAGGCGGGTCCGCCAATCGGGGGTGTTCGCCACCAGCGCCGACCAGGGGATGTGCTCGATCTCCTCGAAGTCGGGCGGGGGCGGCTCGGGGTGACGGTCCATGACATCACCGTATGCCGATCATCAAGTGACATCAAGAGGGTTGATATGAGTGAAGAACGGAGGCGGGACTACCCGCCGATGTAGCTCATCTCGACCTTGGGCAGACCGAGCGTCGCCTCCGAGCGCAACTCGGAGTAGCGGTCCGTGCGGCCCTCCCACACGCCCCTCACCAGGTCGGTCAGTTCGGCGTCGGAAGCCTCGTCCCGCAGCGGGGCCCGCAGGTCGAAACCCTTGGCGGCGAACAGGCACGTGTACAGCGCGCCCTCGGCGGAGAGACGGGCCCGGGAACAGTCACCGCAGAACGGCTGCGACACCGACGAGATCACACCGATCTCGCCCGCTCCGTCTTTGTAGCGCCAGCGTCGTGCCACCTCGCCCTGGTAGTTCGGCTCGACCGGCTCCAGCGGGTAGCGGGCGCCGATGGTGGCGAGGATCTCGGCGGCCGGCACCACGTCCTCCAGCCGCCAGCCGTTGGTGCGACCGACGTCCATGAACTCGATGAAACGCACCGTGTGACCGGTGCCGCGGAACCGCTCCGCCATCGCCACCAGGTCGCCCTCGTTCGAGCCGCGCCGCACCACCATGTTGATCTTGACGGGATCGAGCCCGGCCGCCGCGGCGGCGTCGATCCCGGCGAGCACCGTCTCGACCGGGAACCCGGCGTCGTTCATGGCGGCGAACACCTCCGGATCGAGCGAGTCGAGGCTCACCGTGATCCGGTCCAGGCCGGCGGCGGCGAGGCTTTCGGCCTTGCGGGACAGCAGCGAGCCGTTGGTGGTGAGGGTGACGTCGTCGATGCCGTCGATCGTCTTCAAGCCGGCGATGAGGTGCTCGATGCCCTTGCGCAGCAGCGGCTCGCCGCCGGTGATCCGGATCTTGTGGACCCCGAGCCCGGCGAAGACCCGACCCAACCGCTCGATCTCCTCGAAGCTCAGTAGGAAATCCCGGGCCAGGAACTCATACTCCCGATTGAAGATCTCCTTCGGCATGCAGTAGGTGCAGCGGAAGTTGCAGCGGTCGGTGACCGAGATGCGCAGATCACGCAGCGGGCGCCCGAGACGGTCGAGAAGGGCCATGACGCCAGGTTACCGACCGCTCGACGTATGCAAACCGGTGAACATACTCACCGCCGTACCAGGTCGAGCAGCTCGCTGCGGGTCCGGGCGTCGGTCTTGAACGTCCCCAGCATGGAACTCGTCACCATCGAGCTGTCCTGCTTCTGCACCCCGCGCATCATCATGCACAGGTGCTTGCCCTCCATCACCACCGCCACGCCGTGGGGAGCCAGGATCGAATCCAGGGCATGCGCCACCTGATTGGTGAGACGCTCCTGCACCTGGAGGCGGCGGGCATAGAGATCGACGATGCGAGCCACTTTGGAGAGCCCGATGATCGACCCCTTCGGCAGGTAGGCGACCGCCGCCTTGCCGAAGAACGGCAGCATGTGGTGCTCGCACATCGAGTAGAACTCGATGTCTTTCACCAGCACCATCTCCTCAACCCCCTCGGCATCGAAGATGGCGTTGTTGACGATCTCCTCCAGTGATCCCGAGTAGCCGCTGGTGAGGAAGTCGAGGGCCTTGGCGACCCGCAGCGGGGTCCGCAGCAGACCCTCACGGTCCGGGTTCTCCCCCACCTCGACGAGCTGCTGGCGTACCAGGGCCTCGAGCTGGGGAGCGTAGACGTCGGCGCCCTCGTCGAAGTCCTGCGGGACGCGCAGCTCGTAGGGTGGGGTGAGGTGGATGCCCTTCACCTCCCGGACCGGGCTTGCGGTGCCGGCAAGGCGATCCGCCAGGTCACGGGCGGTGACACCGCTCACCGGGTCGGCCCAGTCGGGTGCCACGTCGGCGATGGGGACCGCCATGTAGGAGACGGTGGACGCATGAGGGTCGGGGAGGCGCCAGTCCCCGAAATCCTCGACCCGGTCGCCGTAGTAGGCGATGTCGAGGTCGATGGTGCGGGGGGCGTTCTTGTCGCCGGTGCGCGCCCGCCCCAGGTCGGCCTCGATGTGGCGCAACTCCGCCCGCAGTGCGACAGGGTCGAGCTCGGTGGCGATGAGGGCGGCGGCGTTGAAGAACGGGGGTGCGTCCGCCGGCCCACCCACCGGTGCGCTCTCGAAGAGGGCACTCACCCGCAGCACGTCGATGCCGCGGTGGCGGCGCAGCTGCCGGATCGCCTCCGGGAGGTGACGTTCCCGCTCGATGTTGGAGCCGAGGGAAATGACGGCGTGAATGGATCCGCTACTCACGGGGCTGCCTCCTTGGGTTCCCGATCTTCAACGCGGAACCGCCTGATGGTGATTCCCACCGAACGGGCGTGACGCAACGCTCCCGGCTTCTCCACCGTCACCTCGACGGCCTCCACCTTCGGATCGGTGGCGAAGCAGACGTCGACCAGCTCCTGGGCGAGGCGTTCCACCAGCATCGGCGTGCCGTCCCTGATGTGCTCGATCATCGCCTTGGCGATGGTGCGGTAGTTGGCGGCGTCGCCGATGTCGTCGCTGCGGGCGGCGGGGACGGTGTCCACCCACAACGTGGCGTTCACCAGGATCTCTTGGGGCGTGATCCGCTCCTCCGGCTTGATCCCGATGATGCCGGTGACGCTCAGGTCCTTGATGTGGATACGGTCGAGTGGCTCCATCACGGCGAGGCTACCCCTCGGCTCGGCCCGGCGGCAGCCGGCGGCCGCTCACACCAGATGCCCACCGCCGTCGACACGTACGATCTCGCCGGTGACGAAGTCGTTGACGATGAGCGACCGCACCGCCTCCACCACCGGAGCAGGGCCGCCGGGCCACGGCAGCGGAAGATCGGCAGCAAGGCGGGTCACGTACTCGGCATCCTCGCCCGGCGGGGGCAGGATCACGCCGAGGGCGACGGCGTTGACCCTGATCCGGGGCGCCAGGGCCAGTGCCGCGGCCCTGGTGAAGGTGTCGATCCCACCCTTGGCCACCACGTACGAGAAGTGGGTTCGGTAGGGCGTCAGGGTGCGCACGTCGGTGAGGTTCACCACCACCCCGTGCTCCTCGGCGGGCAGGGCGGCGGCGAACGCCTGGGTGAGGAACACCGGAGTCGCCAGGGTGAGGTCCTGGGTGCGGCGCCACTGCGCCAAGGTCACGTCGCCCAAGGAGTCCACCGGGAATCCGGATGCCGAGTTGATCAGGATGGAAACCGGCCCCAGGGCGTTCGTGGCGACCTCGACGAGGCCCGGTGCCTGCGCCGGATCGGCGAGATCCATGGCGCCGGAAGCGGCCCGGCCCCCGCCGCGGCGGATCTCGGCGACGGTCTGCTCGGCGTCCTCGGCCGACCGGCGGTAGTGCACGAACACGTCGGCGCCGGCCGACGCCAGCCCGAGGGCGATCGCCCTCCCCAGCCGCTTGCCACCTCCGGTGACGAGCGCCACCTTGCCACGGATGTCCATGTCGGGAGGGTAGCCGGTGGCCGGCGGCGCCTTCGGCGCCCACCGGTCCGCCATTCGCAGCCGCCTCGAGAGCGTCCATCGCGGAACACGGACTATCTTGTCGCCGGTGAGCAAGTACGACCCAAAGCACGGGCGCTGGATCCTGCCCCTCGTGGTGCTCGGATTGATCGTCTTCACCTACTGGTTCGTCAACGCCCTGCCGGAGGGAGAGGTGGCGGAGGCCACCACCACCGTCGCCGGGGGTGAGACGTCGACCACCAGCGGAGAGTCGTCGACGACGACGACCTTGCCCGCCGGCGTCGAGGAGTTCGTCTCCCTGGTCGACGGCCTCTCGACTCGGGTGTCGAACCTCGCCACCGAGTCGCAGACCATCAACGACGATTTCGACTCCGACACCGCGACCTTCACCCCGACCCGGGACGCCATGCGGGATCTACAAACCGAGGTGGAGACGCTGGCAACCGAGATCAACAACGCCCACGTTCCCGAGGCCGCCGTGGTGGCCTGGAGTGACGTGATCAGCGTCTCGCAGGCGATGTCGGCGGCGGCCGACGAGATGTTCGACGGGTTGGTCAACACCGAAGGGTCCGCCAAGCGCCTCGAGTGGGCCGGCACGTTCCAGGAGACCGCCACCCAGCTGGTGCAGTCCCTCGCCAACGCCAAAGCAGCCGTCACCGGAGAGTCCTGAGCCCACCGGTTCCGCACGGTCCCTCCCGGCGCCGTCCCCAGTCTCCAACCGCCACATTTCTCCCACCACACCGGTATTTAGGTCGTGTACTCTTCGACTCCACGATTTGGGGAGGAAAAGACCCATGATGCAGAAACCAGGTTCGGCGCCCGGACGGCGCCGGCTCCGCACCCTGCTCGTCGCCGTCGTCGCTTTCGCGGCCTTCATCCCGGTGGCGGCATACGCCAGCCACAGCTTCACCGACGTACCCGACACCAACGTCTTCCACGGCGACATCTCCTGGCTGGCGGACGCCGGGGTCACGCTCGGATGCAACCCGCCCGCCAACGACCAGTTCTGCCCAAGTGACACGGTGACCCGCGAGCAGATGGCTGCGTTCCTCCGCCGGCTCTCCGAGAACCAGGTGGTCGACGCCGGGATGGTCCAGGGCGTCGTGCCCTCGGTCGGGAACACCGAGGTCTCCTGGGACGCCGTCGTCGCCACGACCGCCACCACCCTCGACTCGTTCACCGTCGACGTTCCGGGGCCCGGCATGCTCTACCTGCAGGTGGCGGGGAACCTGTGGATCAACGCCGACGCCACCTCGAGTGACGCCATCAGCGCCAACGCCCGAATCGGTGTCTGCACCGCGGCCGACAGCCTGGACACGGCCGACTGTGGGCCCGGCTCCACCGACGCCGTCTTCTACCAGGACCCGGACAACGCCGACGACATCTTGCTCTTCGGCGGCACGAACGCCACTCCCGGGTTCAGCCGGACCCTGCTGGTGGAGGCCCCGTCCGCCGGGACGATGACCTTCTACGTCAACGGGTCCACGTCGAGCGCCAGCTACCCGTACAGCAGCTTCGGCGTGCACGCCACGGCGATCCTGCTCCCCGGAGAGCTCACCGTCACCGCCGCCTCGGCCGGTTCGCCGTCCCCGCGGCAGCCCGCCGAGTAGTCGGTAGGACGAGCCGGTAGAGACGGCCCACGACAATGAAGAGAGGGGGCGGCATCGGCCGCCCCCTCTCTTCGCGTTCCTGCCTCGCTAGCTGCCCTGGTTCTCCAGATAGCTGCACACCGTGTCGGTGATGAGTCCGGTCACGACGTAGGGGTCCATGTTGGCGTTGGGACGCCGATCCTCGATGTAGCCCTTGCCGTCACGGTGGACCTGCCACGGGATCCGCACCGAGGCGCCGCGGTCGGACACCGCGTACTTGAAAGCGGTCCACGGAGCGGTCTCGTGCAGGCCGGTGAGGCGGCTCTCGATGTCGGCGCCGTACTGCTTGATGTGCACGTCGGCCTTCTGCCCGAGCGCTTCGCAGGCGGCGATGATGTCGTCGTAGCCGTTGCGCATGGTTTCGGTCGAGAAGTTGGTGTGTGCCCCGGCGCCGTTCCAGTCGCCCTTGACCGGCTTCGGCATCAGGTGGGCCGAGACGTCGTAGTCCTCGGCGATGCGATACAGCAACCAGCGGGCCAGCCACAGCTGATCGGACACCGCCAGCGGATCGAGTGGACCGACCTGGAA
>CAYUDA010000073.1:5304-7809 GCA_964443425.1 uncultured Acidimicrobiaceae bacterium | reverse complement strand
TTCCTCAATGCCATGGGGGCGAAGATCGAAGGGGCCGGCACCTCCACGATCGAGATCCGGGGCGTCCCCACCCTGTCACCGGCCCGCCACTCCGTGGTGCCGGACCGGCTCGAGGCGGGGACCTACGCCCTGGCCGCCGCCGCCACCGGCGGAGAGGTGACGGTGCGGCGCTGCGACCCCGATCACCTCCGCATGGAGCTGCGCAAGATGGAGGGATCGGGGTGCGAGGTGACCCGCGGCGACGACTGGTTCACGGTGAAGGGGCCCGATCGTCCCGATCCGGTCGACTTCGCCACGCTGCCCTACCCGGGCTTCCATACCGACATGCATCCGCAGATGGTGAGTTTCCTGTCTCGCTCCACCGGCACCTCGATCATCACCGAGAACGTCTACGCCACCCGGTTCCGCTACATCGGCGAGCTGAACCGGATGGGCGCCGACATCCAGACCGACGGGCAGCACGTCGTGATCCGAGGGGTCGACACCCTGAGCGGCTGCGAGGTGGACGGCTGCGACATCCGGGCCGGGGCCGCCCTCGTCATCGCAGGGCTCTCCGCCGAGGGCGACACCGTCGTGCACGACGCCCACCACATCGACCGCGGCTACCACCGCTTCGTCCCCATCCTGCAATCGCTGGGGGCGAAGATCGAGCGCGTCTGATTCCGACAGCCCCGGAGCCCTGAGAGAATGCACCGGTGAACGTCCCGGCCCTGCTGCTCGCTGCTCTGCTCCTCCCGCTGCCGGCGGCGCGGGTCACCGCCCCGGAACGGGTGGACCGGATCGAGCTCGTCCCCGGCGACGGCACCGTGATCGAACTCGGGTACGGGCGGCACACCGGGATGCTGGAGGTGAGCGCCGGAGACGGCGGGTTGGGTGTCGTCGAGGAGATCCCGCTCGAGTCGTACCTGCTCGGAATCCGCGAGGTGCCCGCCTCGTGGCCTGCCGAGAGCCTGGCCGCCCAGGCGGTCGCCGCCCGCACCTACCTGGCCTGGACCCTGCACCGGGGCCGGACCGCCTCGGGGACTGCCTACGACTTCGACATCTGCGCCTCCACCGCCTGCCAGGTGTACCGGGGCGACGTCGGCGCCGATCCTGCCTGGGCCCGGGCGGTGCAGCGCACCGCCGGCGAGATCCTGCGCTACGACGACGCTCCGGCCCAGGCGCTGTACTCATCGAGCGCGGGACACCGCACCCGGGCCGTGCAGGACATCTGGGGTGGGAGCGCCCTTCCCTACCTGCAGCCGGTCGACTCCGACGAGGCCGGCGTCACCCCTTACGAGCACTGGGAGCTGAGCGTCGACACCTCGGTGCTGTCCCGGGTCCTCACCGCCGGTGGCTACGCGGTTGGTGCCGAGCTGGTGTCGATGGAGATCGAACGGCCCCCGGAGGGGGAGGGGCCGTCGACCCTGGTGGTGGGCAGCGAGGAGGGCCTGACCCGGATCCCGGTGACGGCACTGCGGGGGGTGATCAACACCCACGGCCCGCAGCTGTACCCGGGGTTGTTCCCGGCAATGCGGCCGGGCGGCGGCCGGTGGCCGCAGGCGATCCTCTCGTACACCTTCGACGTCGAGTTCCAGCCGCCGACGGGGCGCACCGACATCCCGTTCATCCCGCCCGGTGAGGCCGGTACCCCGGGCGTGGCGACGTTCGTCGGTGAAGGGTGGGGCCACGGGGTCGGCATGAGTCAGTGGGGGGCGGAGGCCATGGCCGAACGCGGCGCCGGCTATCGCGACATCCTGGCCCACTACTACGGCGGGCTCGAACCCGAGCCGGGGGGCGACGTCCTCCCCGAGACGGTGCGGGTCGGGCTCGAGTGGGGGGTGCCGGCGGCCATCATCACCACCTCGGGGCCGGTGGCGCTGCGGATCGGCGGGGAGAACGTCGTCACCCTCCCGGCGGGGGAGTGGACGCTGCGCCAGAGCTCGCTCGGTGTGGCGATCGTCCCGTCTTCGGAGCTGCTCGCCGACCTCCTCGGCATCCTCCTGCATCGAACCCAGGGTTGAGAGGCCGGGTTTTCATGTACTGGAGCCCAGGGTTGGGTGCAGGAGCAGGAGGGTCCTGTGATTCGCACTACACTCGTAGTGGGAATCAAGAGGTGCGATCGAGCGTTCCAGAGAGGCAATGAGCGACAACTCCCACATGAAGAGTTCGGTCATTCAGGTCGCCTCCCCGGTCGACTCGGTTGCCCCTGCCCCGGTATCCGAGCCCGCCGAGGACGCGATCGACGTCGTGATGCTCCAGGAGACCCTCGAATACATCCGTCCCGCCCTCCAGGCCGACGGGGGTGATCTCATCCTGCTCGGCACCGAGGGCAGCACCGTGAACCTGCAGCTCGTCGGCGCCTGCGGTGGGTGCCCGCTGTCGACGATGACCCTCACCGCCGGGATCGAGCGCATCCTCCAGGACCGGGTTCCGGGCGTCGAGACGGTGAACGCCACCTAGCGGTGGTTCGCCACCTAGCGGTGGTTCGCCACCTAGCGGTGGTTCGCCACCTAGCGGTGGTTC
>CAYUDA010000073.1:0-5204 GCA_964443425.1 uncultured Acidimicrobiaceae bacterium | reverse complement strand
GCCATCCGAGCCATCGACGCCCGCCGGGCGTCATGTGCCTCGCGACCGCGTCGCGGTCCCCGGTAGGCTCGCGCCGTTGATGACGTCCGCCGCATCACCCGACGCGCTGCTCGCCGCCGCCACCGCGGGGGATCGGCGCGCCCTCGCCCGGATCGTCTCGCTCGTCGAGGACGGGAGCGCCGCCGGCGACGAGCTGCTCGCCACGCTGCATCCCACCACCGGCGGGGCATGGACCACCGGTCTCACCGGGGCTCCCGGCGCAGGCAAGTCCACCCTCACCTCCGGCCTCGTCACCGCGGTCCGCGCCGCCGGGACCGAGGTGGCCGTGGTCGCCGTCGACCCGTCGAGCCCGTTCAGCGGCGGCGCCGTGCTGGGGGACCGGATCCGGATGCAGCAGCACGCCGCCGACCACGGCGTCTACATCCGGTCGATGGCGAGCCGGGGACACCTCGGCGGCCTCGCCGCCGCCACGCCGAGGGTGGTGGCGGTACTCGATGGCGTCGGGTTCCCCGAGATCCTGGTGGAGACGGTCGGGGTGGGCCAGGACGAGGTCGACGTCGCCACCAACGCCGACACCACGGTCGTGGTCGTCACGCCCGGATGGGGCGACGGGGTGCAGGTCGCCAAGGCGGGACTGCTGGAGATCGGCGACGTCTTCGTCGTCAACAAGGCCGACCGGCCCGCGGTGGGAGAGACGGTCGGCGACCTGGAGCGGATGCTGGAAATGGGCGGCGACCTGCCGTGGCGACCCCCGGTCCTGGCGGTGGTGGCAACCACCGGGGAGGGTGTCGAGGCGGTGTGGGAAGCGGTGCAGCTCCACCGCCGGTACCTCACGACCTCCGGACTGCTGGCATCCCGCCGCACCGCCCGCATCCTCGCCGCCTTCGAGGCGGCGGTGCGAGCCGGGCTGCGGGAGCGGACGCGCCGGGTGATGCAGGACGGTGACGGCGAGGGGGTGGCGGCCGCCGTGGCGGCCGGGACGGTCGACCCGTGGACTGCGGCGCGGCGTGTCCTGCAGCGTGCGGATGGCTGAGCAACGGCCGACCGTGAGCGGAGGCGTCCGGCCCCACTAGCCTGCATGCTCCGACCGAGAGGAGCCGAGGAGTGAGCCTGGTCGACTACGAGGTGTCGGGCGCGGTGGCGCTCATCACGCTGGATCGTCCCCCCGTCAACGCCCTCGATCTCGACCTGATCGCCGCCCTCAGCGGCGCCATCGGGTGCGCCGAACACCCGGTGGTCCGTGCCGTCGTCGTGACCGGGCGTCACCACTTCGCCGCCGGCGCCGACATCAAATCCTTCGCCCGTGCGGTGGAATCGGGAGAGGACGATCCTCAGGCTTCGGCGCTGGGAGCGGTCATCCGGCGTCTCGAACGGCTCGAGAAGCCGACCATCGCCGCGGTCACCGGCTACGCCCTCGGCGGTGGTCTCGAGCTCGCGCTCGGGGCTGATTTCCGTTTCCTGGCCGACGACGCCGTCATCGGACAGCCGGAGATCCTGCTCGGGATCATTCCCGGGGCCGGCGGCACCCACCGGCTGAGCCGTCTCATCGGCTATCAGCGGGCCAAGGAGATGGTGCTCTCAGGCCGCCAGATGGGGGCCGAGGAGGCGCTCGCCGCCGGGATCGCCGACGAGGTGTTCCCGGCCGCCGAGGTGGTCGACGGCGCCATGGAGGCGGCGGCAGCCTGGGCCGGCGGGCCGACCCGGGCCTACTGGGCCGCCAAGCGTGCCCTCGGCGACGGCTACGGCAGGCCGCTCCCGGCTGCGCTCGAGATCGAGCGGGCCGCCTTCGACGAGGTGTTCACGACCCATGACGCCCGCTCCGGGATCGTGGCATTCGTCGCCAAGGAGACGCCCCGGTTCGAAGGGCGGTGACGGGGAGGACCCGGCCGGCGCCGCCTCGGAATGCGGCCTTGGCGACAGGTCCCTAGCCTGCCCGCATGGAGCCAAGCCCCCTCGGAATCTGGCTTCGCCGCCTCGCGGTGGTGCTCGCCGTCCTCGCCGTCGCCGCGACGGTCGTGGGGGTGTGGGCGGGGACGGCTGCCATCAACGCCGACCTGTTTGTGCCGGGTCGGCGGCAATCAGCCGCCGATCTGGAGGTGGTGGAGGTCGAGGCCGGGCGCATCGTGCTCACCCGCACACGGCTCTCGGAGCAAGAGGGCATCTGGGGGGTGGAGGGATCGTCCGCCTACGGCCAGGTGACCGGACTGGTCGAGGTGGGGGAGGACACCGTCGAGCACGGCTTCCGCACCTTGGAGGGGGCCTTCGTTCCCGGCGAGGCGGTGCGGTGGGACCGCTACGCCTTCGACGGCGACCCGGCCACCGCCGCCGGACTCGCCTTCGACGAGATCCGGGTGCCCGGCGAGCTCGGGGTCGATCCTGCCTGGCTCGTTCCCGGCATCCGTGACACCTGGGTCGTGATGGTGCACGGCCAGGGCCTCGACGAGCGCCGCCAGGCGCTCCGCATCCTGCCCACCCTTTCGGATCTCGGCTTCCCGGTCCTCGTCGCCACCTACCGCAACGACGGCGTGGCGCCGCAGGCCGACCCGGATCGCTCCGGGTGGGGACTCACCGAATGGCCCGACGTCGACGCCGCCGTCGCCCTCGCCCTGCAGCGCGGCGCCGAGAACGTCGTGCTCTACGGGTACGGCATGGGCGGGTCGATCGTCGCCACCTACCTGCACGAGAGCGACCGCGCCAGCCTGGTGCGCGGCATCATCCTCGATTCCCCCGCCCTCGACGTAGGTGTTCTCGCCGACCGTGCCGTCGCCGCCCACGGCGTGCCGTCGCTGTTCACCGGGCTCGCCAAGGAGGTGGTGCGCATCTGGAACAGCACCGAGTGGGGGGCGCTCGACCAGGTGTCGCGAGCCGACGAGTTCGACGTTCCGATACTGCTGATGCACGGCACCGCCGACGAGGTGGCCCCGGTGGAGGTGAGCGACGCCTTGGCGGAGGCCCGGCCCGACCTCGTCACCTACCAGCGCTTCGAGGGTGGAACCCACGACGGGCTGTGGAACATCGACCCCACCCGCTACATGACGGCCGTGGCGGATTTCCTGGGAGTGGTGGCACCGGACGAGGGCCTCTAGGAGGCTGCGGGGAAACGGCCACTGGCCGGTGTGGCGCCTCGCTACAGTGCATCGGATGCCGATCGAACCCGGTGCCAAGATCCACGTCGCCGAGCGCAGGGCATTCGAGACCGATGTCCGGCGGCACTTCGTGGGTGAGATCGTCGAAGCCCGAGACGCCTACGTCGTCGCCCGCGGGTTCACCTTCGTCTACGACACGGCAACGGCGGAATTCGTGAAACGACCCGAGGTGCGAACGCGAGTGATCCCGCTCGTCGACGCCAGGTTGTGCATCAACGTCATCCCGGAGAGTGTCGACCTCGCCGAGGTCACCTACGCGTCGATCGGTGGGAAGGCAATCGTCACCGACGGCGACGCATGGAGCCTCGACGTCCAGGAATTCGGCATCAATCGCTGAAGCCGTCCAAGCCCGATCGGAGCGGGTCGGGCGAGCGATCGGAGCGGATGTGACTGCCTTCCCGGCCGCCGCGTTCCCCGTTCTCCTCCGGCGGGCACTGCGCGACAATGGCCGTCCATGCTCTACCTGGATCACGCGGCGACGACGATGGTGCGCCCCGAGACCCGGGAGGCGATGGCCCCCTTCCTCGACGAGGTGTTCGGCAATCCCTCCGGCGTCCACGGGACGTCCCGCCGCGCCAAGGCGGCGATGGAGCAGGCGCGGGAGCGGGCCGCAGCCCTGCTGGGCGCTTCCCGCTCCCTCGAGATCGTCTTCACCGGTGGAGGCACCGAAGCCGACAACCTGGCCGTCGCCGGTGCCGCCCTCGCCGCCGGACGCCGCGGCGGGGTGGTGACCACCACCGTTGAGCACGAGGCGGTATTGGCCACCGCCGGGTTCCTGGAGGGGCTGGGATGTCCCGTCACCCGCGTGGGCGTCGACCGCGACGGAGTCGTCGACCCGGAGGGGGTCGCCGCCGCCGTGACCGCCGACACCGCGGTGGTGTCGGTGATGGCCGCCAACAACGAGACCGGGGCCCGCCAGCCGGTGGCCGAGATCGCCTCCGCCCTCACCGGGCGGGGCGTCTTGCTCCACACCGACGCGGTGCAGGCCTTCGTCTCCGAGGACGTCACCGTCGCCTCCACCGGAGCCGACCTCATCTCGCTGGCGGCCCACAAGTTCGGGGGGCCCAAAGGCGTCGGCCTGCTCTACGTGCGCGACGGGGTCACCCTCGAGCCGGTGCTGCACGGCGGCGGTCAGGAGCTGGGACGGCGCTCCGGGACCCACAACGTGGCCGGCATCGTCGGCATGGTGGCGGCGATGGAGGCGGCCGTGGCCGACCGTGCCCGGTTCCGCCGCGACGTCGCTGCAGCCCGGGAACGATTCGAGACCCGGCTCGAGGCCGCCGTGCCCGGCCTCATCGTGAACGTCCCGGATCGCCGCCTCGTCCAGCACAGCCATCTCCGGTTCCCCGGCGTTCCCGCCGAGACGCTGCTCATTCGCCTCGACCGGCGCCAGGTGGCGGCCGCGGCCGGATCGGCGTGCCACAGCGGCGCCGTCGAGGTCTCCCACGTGCTCGCCGCCATGGGCTTCGACGAGGAGGCCGCCGCCGAATGCGTCCGTTTCACCTTCGGCTGGGTGACCACGCCCGCCGACGGGGACACCGCCGCCGAGCGGGTCCTGGCGGCGCTGCAGGACTTGCCGTGAGGGCGCTGGTTGCGATGTCGGGCGGGGTCGACAGCTCGGTGGCGGCAGCCCTCATGCTGGAGCAGGGCTGGGACGTCGTCGGCGTCACCCTCAAGCAGTGGGAGGGATCCGGCGGCACCATGCCCAGCGCCGGGTGCTGCACCGTCGCCGACGCCGAGGACGCCCGCAGCGTCGCCGCCCGGCTCGACGTCCCCTACTACGTGCTCGACTACGTCGACGAGTTCACCGCCGCGGTGGTGGACCCCTTCGGGGAGGCCTACCTGGCGGGACGCACTCCCAACCCCTGCATCGAATGCAACCGGCGGGTGCGGTTCAAGGCGCTGCTGGAGCGGACCGCCGCCCTGGAGTGCGACGTGCTCGTCACCGGGCACCACGCTCGGATTCGGCACGACGGCGACGGCTACCACCTGATGCGGGCCGTCGACGCCGCCAAGGACCAGTCCTACGTGCTCCACATGCTCGGGCAGCGGGACCTG
>CAYUDA010000072.1:3003-7877 GCA_964443425.1 uncultured Acidimicrobiaceae bacterium | reverse complement strand
CCCCCCGGGCCCGTACCAGGAGAGATCACGCCGGGTCACCTCGAAGCCGATCGTGGTCGACTCACCCGGCTCGAGCCGGATCTTGCGGAAGCCCTTCAGCTCCTGGCGCGGATGGTCCCCCTGCCGGGCCTCCGGGCCCACGTAGAGCTGCACCACCTCCGCACCGGCCCGGTCGCCCGTGTTCTCGATCGTCGCCGCCACCTGCAACCCGTCGCCGGCGGCGGCGACCGCCGCCAGGTCCCGGTAGCCGAAGGTGGTGTAGGAGAGGCCGTGACCGAAGGGGTAGCCCGGCTCGGTGCCGTCCCGGTCGTAGGCCCGGTAGCCGACGAAGACGCCGTCCTCGTAGACGTTGTGACCGGGACTCCGCACCGTCAGCTCCGGTACCGGGGCGTCTTCGAGACGCCGGGGGAAGGTCAGCGGGAGCCGGCCCGCGGCGTCGCGGCTCCCGAAGAGCACGTCGGCAGCGGCGTGCCCCATCTCCTCGCCGCCGTACCAGAGCTGCACCACCGCGGCCACCTCGTCGGCCCACGGCATCTCGACCGGGCCCCCTGACGCCACCAGCACCACGGTGGAAGGGTTGGCGGCGGCGACGGCCGCCACCAACTCGTCCTGGGCCCCGGGAAGCCTCAGGTCGGGCCGGTCGAAGTTCTCGCCCTCCCATTCCGCGCCGAGCCCGACGACCACCACCGCGACCTCGGCGGCTCCGGCGGCGGCCACGGCGCGGGCGACGAGATCGTCCGGCTGCGGCGGCTGGTGACCGACCGCGAGCATCCGGTACGGGCTCTCCCCGCACGAGGCGAACTCGACAACCATCTCGTGGTGTTCCCCGGCCCGCAGTTCGAGTGGGGCCGCAAGGGCGGTGGGCGCTCGCTCCGGGTCGGGCCCGCCCTCCAGCAACCACTTCCCGTCGAGCGCCAACCGCACCACCCCTCCGATCCCACCGAGGGTGAGCAGATGCACGCCGTCGTGTTCCGGCGTGAAGATGGCACGGAGCCTGACCGAGAAGCGGCGGTAGTCGACGTAGCCGTCCCCCTCGCTCCGCCAGTGGAATCGACTCTTCCCGGTGGTGAAGGCCCGCACCGGCGCACCGGCGAAGTCGGGATTGGCGAAGTACTCGATGGTGGCACCGGGTGTCCCGTCGTCTGCGGTGACGAGAGAGGACGCCAGCGGAGGTGGGGCAACATGGGCCACCGTCCCCACCTGCTCGTCGATGATCGTGCCCGGCCTGACCGCCTCCCGGATGCCGTCGAGCACGCACACCGAGGAGTGCACGTTCACCTCGGCGCTCCCCCCTCCCATGATCGGGGTGTGGGCGGCGAGGTCGCCGATGACGGCGAGGCGATCCAGTGCCGCCGGGTCCAGTGGCAGCGTGCCGTTCCGGTTACTGAGGAGCACGATCGACTCCGCTGCCGCCCGCCGCGCCAAGTCCCGGTGCTCGAGCCGGTCGTCGGCTCGTTCCGGTGCCGGAGCGGGATCATCCAGTGCCCCGGTTCGTGCCATCAGCCGCAGCAGGCGCCGCACCTTGTCGTCGAGCCCTGCTTCGTCGAGGTCACCGCGGGCGATGGCGGCGTCGACCTGCCCAAGCGTCATCCAGCGGGCCGGGCCGGGCATCTCGAGGTCGAGACCGCCGGCGGGGGTGGCCTCCCCGTAGGTGCCGCCCCAGTCGGACATGACCAGGCCGTCGAAGCCCCACTCCCCTTTCAAGATGTCCTGCAGCGCCGGATGCTCCGCGGCGTACACCCCGTTGATGCGGTTGTAACCGGACATCGCCGACCAGGGCTGCGCCTCGGTCACCGCGGTCTCGAACGGAGCCAGGTAGATCTCGCGCAGCGGACGCTCCTCCACATCCGAACTCATCGATCTCCGTTCGAACTCGGCGTCGTTGCACACGAAATGCTTGATGCAGGCGCCCACTTCGCGCGATTGCACCCCGGCGATGAACGCCACCGCCATGCGCCCGGTGAGATAGGGGTCCTCCGAGAAGCATTCGAAGACCCGGCCGCCCCGGGGATAGCGCTGGATGTTCACGGTCGGCGCCAGCAGGACATGGGCTCCCTTGGAGCGGGCTTCCTCGGCGAGGGCCGCTCCTACCTCGCCCACCAGGTCGACGTCCCAGGTGGCGCCGAGGCCGACTCCAGCCGGGAAACAGGCCGAGGCCGGACCGTGGTTCTCGTCCTCGCCGCGGGCGCCGTTGGGACCGTCCGTCACCTTGAGCCGGGGGATGCCGAGCCGCTCGATCGGCACCGTGTTCCACCGGTCCGATCCCGCCAGGAGAGCCACCTTCTCCTCATGGGTGAGTCGTGCCAGGAGTCCCTCGATGCGATCGGGCCTCGCTGCCGCCATGATGGCCTCTCCCCTCGTCGTCCCGCTCGTCGGCGCGCAGCCTACCGAACCGTCCTGCACGTCATTCTTCGAGCTGGCGCATCACCCGGGCCGCCACCTCGACGGCGCTGATCGTGGTGACGTCGACCACCAGCGCCGCCACCGGCCTGATTCGCCGGGTCCGCTCCCGGGCCAGGCTGCGGGCCTGCTCCAGCGCGAGGGGACGCCGGTGGTGGCCGGCCCCGGCCCGCCGCCACAGCACCTCCGGGTCGCCGTCGAGCAATACCACGGTCAGAGCCGGGTCGCCGAGAGCTGCGATGACGTCGTCACGGTCGACAACGCTCGCCGCCGGGGCAATCACGGCCGGACGTTCCACGGCGAGTGCACTCTCGAAGACGTCGGCCTCGATCTGATGGAGCCAGGCCACTCCGTGGCGCTCTGCCAGGATGCGGCCGCTTTCTCCGAACCGCTGCTCGATCTGCCGGTCGGAGTCGATCAGCGGCCTGCCCAGTGTGGCGGCCAGCAGGGCACCAACCGTGGTCTTGCCCGACCCCATCTCACCGACGAGTACCAAGTGGCCATCGTGCACGGCTCCAGGCTACGGCGCCCCGGCCGGCAGCTTCGCCATCATCTCGTCAACCGCACGGCGAGCGGTCGGCTCGTCGATACCCCGACTTCGCACCATGGGCGCAGTGTCTCCTGCTGAGATCGCTCCCATTCGGCGATGGGTCGCCACCTCCATCCTCGTTGCGGAGGGGATCCCGCGTTGCGCCGTGACCTCGATCGCGCCCGGAAACACGGCGCTTTTCGCCCGCGGCGTTTCGCGACTCGGCCTCAGGTTCCCGTACCCATCGTCCGATGTACACCACCATGGTCTGGACTGGTCGTCGTGCCAAGCGGTCGAGGTTGGGACGGTACCTCGCGGTGGGCGTCGTCGTCATCGTCGGCGCGGTGCTGTCGGCCATCGTCACAGCCGCGACGCAGCGAGCCGAGGACCGCCAGGTGATGGCCCGGCTCGAGCTGCAGAGTCAGAGCGTCGCCGCCGCTCTTCAAGAGAGCATCACGACGGTCGAACTCCACATGGAATCGCTGGGAGCATTGTTCCGCGCCAGCGATCAGGTCACCCAGTCGGAGTACTGGCGGTACGTCCGCGACATCACCCTCGAGCCCGGCATGGTCGGCATGGGTTTCCTGGGAGTCGCCACCGACAGCCAGCTTCCCGGCTTCGTCGAGAGCACCCGGCAGACGCTCCCGAGGTACGACGTGTTCGAGCTCGACGAGGACGGAAACCGCATTGCGGTGGACAATCGAGTGCTCCACTACCCGGTCGTCTACTTCGAGCCGTTCACCTTCCAGAACCGAATCCACGGCTACGACGTCGCCTCGTATGGCAATCGCCTCGCCGACATCACCAGGGCGGTCTTCACCGGACGGGTGAGTGCGACCAATCTCTCCCCCCTCCCCTTCACGGGCGAACAGGGATTCGTGCTCTTCCGTCCCGTCTTCGACATGCACGACGACCTCGAAGGCGTGATCGAAGTCCCCGTCGTCTTCGACGAGTTCATCGCCGCCAGCATCCCGCCGACCGTCGCCTCCGTGCTCGATGTCACCGTGCGTGACATCACCGACGTCGGCGCCCAGGAGCCGGCGAGGGACACCATCTCGATCGTCGACCACATCAAGGTGGCCGACCGGATCTGGCAACTCGATGTCTCACCCACCCCCACCTCTCCGATCCGCGCCGGATTCGGCACGTTCTGGATCTTCGTCATCGGGTGTGCCCTCACGCTGATTGGCGCCATCGCCGTGTCGGCACAGTGGAAGCGATTCGAAGCGGAGCGGGGGCTGGTGCAGGTACGGGTCGACGCCGCCGCCAAGGACGAGTTCGTGGCCACCGTCTCGCACGAGTTGCGCACTCCCCTCACCGCCGTGCTCGGCTTCGCCGAGTTGCTGCGAGACGAGGCGCCCCAGCTCACCGCGGTCGAGCGCAACGAGATCGTCGCTGCCATCGCCCAAGAGGCATCCGACGTCGCCAACATCGTCGAAGATCTGCTGGTGGCGGCCCGCGCCGACTACGGAACCCTCACCATCGAAGCCCTTCCCACCGACCTGCTGTCACAGTCGGTGCGGGTCGTGGACGCCCTCCGACTCACCGATGAGGTGACGATCGAGCCACCGGACTCACCCGCGATCGCCCTCGGCGACCCGGCGCGGGTTCGACAGGTCGTGCGCAATCTGCTCGCCAACGCCAGCGAGCACGGAGGATCGGAGATCAGGATCTCGTTCCAGGACTCCGCCGACCTGCTGACCCTCCGCATCGTCGACAACGGTCCGGGCATTCCACCGGAGCACGAAGCCAGGATCTTCGATCCCTACTTCAACGCCCACACCCGGCAGGGACGACCCGGAGCCATGGGGCTCGGGCTGGCCACCGGCCGTTTCCTGGCGCGCCACATGGGCGGCGATCTGGTGTACCGACGCATCGGCGACGAGACCCGGTTCGAGCTTTCCCTTCCCAAGGTCAGCGCCATGACCCCCGAGGACATGGCGAA
>CAYUDA010000072.1:0-2903 GCA_964443425.1 uncultured Acidimicrobiaceae bacterium | reverse complement strand
CCGCGCTGGGAGCGATGATCGCCTGCAGCTCTTCGATGGTGGGAACACGGCCGGCCACCACCACCTGCTCGTCGACGACGAGGGCCGGGGTGCTCATCACGCCGTAGCCGGCGATCTCAGCGAAGTCGGTCACCTTGGTGATCCCGGCCTCGAGGCCGAGGTCGTCGAGCGCGGCCGCGGTGCGTTCCTCGAGGGCGCGGCAGTTGGCGCAGCCTGATCCGAGAACCTTGATGTCCATGTGAGGGTTTCCTCTCCTAGATGAGCAGGTTGAAGAGCAGGCCGGCGGCGACGATGCCGCTCCCGACAACCGCGACGAAGGCGGCAAGCAGCTGGGGACGGAGCACCCGGCGCAGCAGGATCATCTCCGGCAGCGAGAGCGCCACCACCGACATCATGAAGGCAAGCACCGTGCCCATCGCCAAGCCTTTGGCGGCGAGGGCCTCGACCAGGGGCATGATCCCGGCCGCGTTGGAGTACAACGGGATGCCGAGGAGCACCGCCGCCGGAACGGCGAATGGGTTCCCGGGTCCGGCGAGGCGTGTGAAGAGACCCTCCGGGGCCCACCCGTGCACCGCCGCCCCCAGCCCGATGCCGACGAGGAGGTAGGGCCAGATCTTGCGAAGGATGGTCCGCACCTCCTGACGGCCGAGCGCGAACCGGGCTTGCCAGCTCGGGGCGCTGCCGGGAACCGGTTCCCCGTGGCCCCCCGGCAGGTCGAACACGAACGACTCGACCCACCGCTCCGGGTTCACCCGGCCCAGCAGGTACCCGGCACCGACCGCGACCACGAGCCCGAACCCGACGTAGAGCAGCGCGATCCTCCATCCGAAGAGGCCGAAGAGCATCACGAGTGCCACCTCGTTGACCATGGGGCTGGCGATGAGGAAGCTCAGGGTGATCCCGAGCGGAACGCCTGCCGTCACGAATCCGATGAACGCCGGGACCGCGCTGCACGAACAGAAGGGGGTGACCACGCCGAGCCCGGCGGCCGCCACGTTCCCGAAGCCTTGGCGACGGCCCCCCAGCACCGCCCTGGTGCGCTCCAGGGTCACGAAGCTGCGCAGCACGGCGACGGCGAAGATGATGCCGGCGAGCAGCAGCAAGATCTTCGTCGTGTCGACGACGAAGAAGTGCACCGCGTCGCCCCATCTCGTCCCTTCCGAGACGCCGGCGAGCCCGTACACCAGACGATCCCACAGCGGTCGGTTGACGAGCAGCATCGCGACCCATGCCGCCGCGGCCGCGACGGCCGGGATCCACCACCGCCGTGCCTGTTCTTGCCGGGGCGGTCGGAGGGTGATCACTCGCCGCACTCACACCCTGGCCGGTACGGTCCCGGTTGCGGCAGCGCGCTGCGCACCTCGTCGAGGGCGCCCTCGACCAGCGAGTAGTCGATCCAGCGGCCGCGGCGGGTCCCCGCGATGATCCCGGCCTCCCGCAGCACCTTGAGGTGGTAGGAGAGCAGGTTGGGGGCGGCGTCGACGACCTCCTGCAGGTCGCAGACGCAGCGGGCCCCGCCACTCAGCTGGGACACGACCTCGAGACGGATCGGATCGGCGAGAGCCGCCAGCCGCTCCAGCAACAGTTCAGTAGAACTCGAACCAATTTTCGTTGAATTCACCGGGCCATGGTAGCCCACGACGCCGGGCAGTGAGCCGTTTTCACGCCCGACGCGATGGAGCCCCGCCGAAGCGGGGCTCCTCACGCAGTGCCGTCACGGAGTCACGAGAAGACGGAGACGGATCTGAACGACGGATGAGAGAGTCCCGGCAGCTCCCGTCGCAGGCCCGGATCTCCGGCCGGGTCCCGGGCGCGTCTTCCCCGGGTCCCGGCAGTCGAGAGAGGCGACCGGTCGGTCAGTCCTCGTCGCCGCGCTGGAGCAGCCGCTTGGGCAACACCACGAACGCCACGAACATCAGTGCGAATGCTGCGAGTGCGATGTAATGCATGGTCCCGATCCTTTCTTGATTCTCTCTCCGTCTTGACCTTGTCATGAACTCTCTCTGTCAGCCCACGTATCCGGGCTGGGTGAACTCGGAGACATCGAGGCCCGCCTCTTCGTCGGCCGCCGAGACCCGGAGACCGATGGTGGACTTGATGAACCCGAAGATGAGTGCCGAGGTGATGGCCGTCCAGGCGACGACGGTGACGACGCTGATGAGCTGGGCCACGATCTGCCCCCACTCCCCGGAGATGATCCCGTTGACGTCGCCGTAGGTGCCGTTGGCGAAGATGCCGACCGCCAGCAGGCCCCAGATTCCGGCGCCACCGTGGCAGGCGACGGCCCACACCGGGTCGTCGAGGCGCCAGCGGCGCTCCAGGTACTCGGCCACCACGATCACCAGGCCGCCTGCGATGGCGCCGATGGCCACGGCCGCCCACGGATCGACGAAGGCACACGGCGCCGTGATGGCGACCAGGCCCCCGATGAGACCACTTGCGGTGACGGCGATGTTGGCCCTGCCGGTCCGCACCAGGCTGATGTAGTAGGCGACCACGGCTCCGGCGATGCCCGCCAGGAACGTGTTGACGGCGATGACCGAGATGCGCAGGTCGGTGGCCGCCAGGGTGCTGCCCGGGTTGAACCCGAACCAGCCGAACATGAGGACCATGGCGCCGATCACCACGTAGCCCATGTTGTGGCCCGGGATGTTGCGTGGCTTGCCCTCGTCGTCGAACTTGCCGCGCCGAGCACCCACCATGAGCGCCCCGACGAAAGCGGCCACGCCGCCGACGGCGTGCACCACGCCCGAGCCGGCGAAGTCGACGGCGCCCGAACCGAGGTCGAGGTTGGCGAGCCAGCCGCCGCCCCACACCCAGTGCCCGTAGATCGGGTAGATGAGAGCGCTGATCAGGAAGCTGTAGGCCATGTAGGCATCGAGGCGGGTGCGCTCGGCCATGGC
>CAYUDA010000071.1:0-7922 GCA_964443425.1 uncultured Acidimicrobiaceae bacterium | reverse complement strand
CCGATCGCCGACGCCCTCCCTCTCGCGCTGGAGCTGGTGGCGGCCCTGCGTCAGGTACCCGAGGCGACCCACGTCGAGTACTGCGGCAGCCTGCGCCGTTTCCGGGAGACGATCGGCGACGTCGACATCGTGGCGGCCTCGACCCGGCCCGGCGCGGTGATGGATGCCTTCGTCGCCCTCCCCCAGGCGCGCCAGGTGCTGGTGCACGGCGACACCAAGACCTCGATCCTCACCGCCGGCGGCGTCCAGGTCGACCTGCGGGTGGTGGCCCCGTCCCAGCTTGGCGCCGCCCTGCTCTACTTCACCGGCTCCAAGGAGCACAACATCGAGCTGCGGCAGCGGGCGATCGACCGCGGCCTGCTCCTCAACGAGTACGCCCTGAGCGACTCCGACGGCAACCGGGTCGTCGCCTCGCGGACCGAGAAGGCGGTGTACCGCGCCCTGGGGCTGGATCTCATCGCCCCCGAGCTCAGGGAGGGCCGCGGCGAGATCGCAGCCGCTGCGGCGGGGTCGCTCCCCCGGCTCGTCACCGAAGACGACATCCGCGGCGACCTCCACGTCCACTCCACCTGGTCCGGGGACGGGCGCAGCCCCCTGGAGGACATGGTGGCGGCAGCCGCCGCCCGCGGCCTCACCTATGTCGCCATCACCGAGCACGGCGAGGACCTCACCATCAACGGGCTGTCCCGAGACGAGGTGCGGCGGGAACGACGGGTCCTCGAGGACCTGCGCCGGGAATACCCAGGTCTGCACATCCTGCACGGCGCCGAACTCAACATCGGTCCCGACGGGTCGCTCGACTACGACACCGACTTCCTGCTCGAGTTCGACTGGTGCGTCGCCAGCGTCCACTCCTCTTTCGACCTGCCGCAGGCCCGACAGACCGAACGGGTGCTGGCGGCCATGGCCCACCCCGCCGTCAACGTCATCGGGCACCTCACCGGACGTCGCATCGGGCACCGCCCCGGCATCGAACTCGACGCCGGAGCGGTCTTCGCCGCCGCCGCCGACACCGGTACCGCCCTCGAGATCAACTGCCACCTCGACCGGCTCGATGTCCCCGCCGACATGGTGCGGCAGGCGGCCGCGGTCGACGGGGTCCATTTCCTGGTCTCCACCGATGCCCACCACACCACCGAGCTGGCCAACATGCGGTGGGGTGTCGCCGTCGCCCGACGCGGCGGGGTGGACAGGGAGACGGTGGCCAACACCTGGCCCGCCGAGCGCTTCCTCGCCTGGGCGCGCCGCAGCCGCCAAGCGTGACCGGCCCCGGCACGGGCGCCGCGACGGCGGGAGAGTTCACCGAATCGTAAGCGCCGATCGGTCCCATTCCTCCGGGGGCCCTGCTAGACCTGCGGAGGTGAACGAACACACCACCGTCAGTCGCCGGGCCGCAGGCTTCGCCGGAGCCGCCTCCGCCGGCCTCGCCCTCGGCCTCACCGAACTCGCCGCCGGGCTCACCGACAGGGTGCCGTCCTCGGTCGCTGCCGTCGGCGGCTTCCTCATCGATTGGTCGCCGCGCTTCGTCAAGGAGTTCGCGATCAACACCTTTGGCACCGCCGACAAAGGCGCCCTCGCCATCGGCACCACCATCGTCGCCATCTTCGTCGGCGCCGTCGTCGGGATCCTCTCCCGCACCCACCGCTGGGTGGCTCCGGCCGCCTTCGGGATCTTCGGGCTCGCCGGCCTCGTCGCCACCTCCACCGAGACGAGGTTCTCGCTGATCCCCACCATCATCGCCCTCCTCATCGCCACCGGCAGCGGCCTGCTCGTGCTGCGGGCACTGCTGGTCCGGAAGGTGGAGACCCCCACCGACGGCGCCCCGACCGACGCCGGCCGGCGCATCTTCATCGGGTCCGTCGCCGGAGTGGGAATCGCCGCCCTCGTCAGCGGCGTCGGCGGACGCCGCCTCATCATCAACCGGTCGGAGCGGGTCCGGGAGAACGTCACCCTCCCGACGCCACGGGTCACCCTGCCGCCCCCGGGCCCCGGCGCCTCCTTCGCCGTCGACGGCCTGACGCCGATCGTGGTGCCCAACAAAGACTTCTACCGCATCGACACCGCCCTCGTTGTGCCCCGTCCCGATCCCGCATCGTGGTCGCTCAAGGTCACCGGCATGGTCGACAACGAGCTGGAACTCACCCTCGACGATCTGATGGCGATGCCGATCATCGAGGACTACGTCACCATCTCGTGCGTCTCCAACCAGGTGGGGGGCGACCTCGTCGGCAACGCCAAATGGACCGGAGTGCGCCTCGTCGACATCCTCGACCGCGCCGGGGTCCAGGAGGGTGCCGACCAGATCGTGGGAAGGTCGGTGGACGGCTGGACCTCCGGCTTCCCGACTCCTCTCGCCTACGACGGGCGCGAGCCGATCCTGGCGCTCGGCATGAACGGCGAGCCGCTGCCGCCCAACCACGGCTACCCGGCCCGGCTCATCGTCCCCGGCCTCTACGGCTACGTGTCGGCCACCAAATGGATCGAGGAGATCGAACTCACCACGTGGGACGCTTTCGACGGCTACTGGATCCCGCGCGGTTGGTCGAAGGAAGGTCCCATCAAGACCGAATCACGCATCGACCGGCCTGGCCGCGGCGACTCGCTCCCCGGCTCCCCACTCGTACTCGCCGGCGTGGCGTGGGCACCGACCCGCGGCATCGAGCGGGTCGAGGTCCAAATCGACGACGGGGACTGGGTCGAAGCCGAGGTGAGCAGCCCCCTTTCCGACAAGGCATGGGTGCAGTGGAAAGTGGAACAGACCCTGGCGCCCGGCGACCACGAGGCCAAGGTCCGGGCCACCGACGGCGACGGTGCCACGCAGACGTCCGAGAAGGCCTCGCCGGCTCCCAACGGCGCCACCGGGTGGCACACCGTCGACTTCGTCACCACCTGAGGGATCTTGGTTCCGACCGCACCGCGTTCCCCGCGACCGGCATCGTGACCATCTCGTGCTGCTCCCCGGCGTCCCGAAGCGTCGTATCCTCTGGGCATGAGCACCGAGCAGCACCCCAATCAGGACAGCCCACCACTGCAGCCGCAGGTCGTCAACGACGAGGCCGAGGGCCTGCGGGTCGACGGCGAGGAAGGCACCTTCGTCACCGAACCGTCGAAGCTGATCCGCATCGTCTCCATGACCCGGGCGATGCTGGAGGAGGTGCGGGGGACCCCGCTCGACGAGGCCGGACGGGCCCGCCTGCTCGACATCTACCGCAGCTCGCTCGACCAGCTGCGCGACGCGTTGAGCGACGACCTCAAGGACGAGCTGTCCTCGATCTTTCACCCCCTGCAAGGAGAGACGACGTCGGAGTCGGAACTGCGAATCGTCCAGGCTCAGTTGGTGGGGTGGCTCGAAGGGCTCTTCCACGGGATCCAGGCGTCGCTGTTCACCCAGCAGGCGGCGATGGCGGCGCAGCTCGAGGAAATGCGGCGGAGGCGCGCCCTCGAATCGACCCAAGACGGCGGGACTCCCTCCGGCCAGTACCTCTGATCGGGACCCCGGCGGAGACCGGCGAACCCCAACCTGTCGGCTTCGCGACCAACACCAGCCCGGAGAGGGTGTCGGCGGTGAATCGCAGAAAGCCCTTGACCTCGGGCGCGAAGCAGTGCACTATCCCTTGCCTTCCCTGTGTCTGCGACGGAATAGAACGCGTCGCGCACGGGTTGTGGTTCGGATCGCCCGAAGGGGAGCGTACGTAGCCGTGATGGCATTGAATGATCTGATGTGGGAACCGGAGGAGGGCTGGCGCACCGAAGCCGCCTGTTCGGGGGCCGATGCGAGCCTGTTCTTCCCGCCTGGGGAGGAAGAGTCCCTCGCCGAGGCCGCCAAGGCGATCTGTGCCGTCTGCCCGGTCCGGGAAGCGTGCCTCCAATACGCATTGGCCACCAACCAGTCCGAGGGCGTCTGGGGTGGAATGAGTGCCGGAGACCGGCGCCGCCTGCGCCGCCGCCTGCGGGACCGGGAGCGCCGCGCCAGCTGACCGGCCTCGACGGCCCGTCATCCCTCCGAGATCGTCACCCGTTCGATGACACAGTCGTCCACCGGTCGTTCGCCGCGCCTGGGTGCAGCCGCGATGGCGTCGACCGCCTCCATACCGTCGGTGACGTTCCCGAAGATCGTGTAGGCGTGGGGAAGGCCGACGTCCTCGAGGCAGATGAAGAACTGGCTGCCGTTGGTGTTGGGGCCGGCGTTTGCCATGGCCACGGTGCCCCGGGAGTATGACCCTTGCCCTTCCAGTTCGTCACGGAACCGGTAGCCCGGTCCCCCGCTGCCGGTCCCGGTGGGATCCCCGCCCTGGACCACGAATCCAGGGACGACCCGGTGGAAGATGACCCCGTCGAAGAAACCCTCGCTGGCCAGGAAGAGGAAGTTGTTGACCGTCAGCGGGGAGCGGGCGGCGTCGAAGGCGATCTCGATATCGCCGTGATTGGTGTGGAGGGTCGCGGCATAGGACTTCGAGAGATCGACCGTCATCTCGGGCGGGGCGGAGTACTGGCCGGCCATGGCATCACCTTTCGTGGGGCGCGTGGGACCGGACTCTAGGAGGACGCCGGCGTCAACCGGAACGTCCAGCCGGACGCTGCCGCGGCTGAAGGCCGGTTGGATCGGCCGCCTAGCGGCGGCGGCGGGGGCGGCCGAGACGGGGCCGGGAGGTCGCCCGGCGGGGTACCAGGTCGGGATCCGGTTCCCACGACGTCAGATCGGCGAGCCGCTCGTCGTTGGAGAACATCTTGATGATCGGCACGTTGAGCCCTGCCTGCCGCTGGATCCGGATCACCTCGTTGACCTGGTCCCATTCCACCAAGGTGACCACCAGGCCCGACTCTCCGGCCCGCGCCGTCCGCCCCGAGCGGTGCACGTAGGTCTTGGGGTCGTCGGGCGGGTCGTAGTGGAGCACGATGTCGACGTTGTCGATGTCGAGACCACGGGCGGCAACGTTGGTGGCGACCAGCACCGGCGCCTTGCCGTCGGCGAAGGCGTTGAGAGACCGCTGGCGATGACTCTGCTGGAGGTCGCCGTGCAGGGCCTGGGCCTGGACTCCATCGTCCTGCAAGGCCTTCGCCACTCGATCGCAGGCGGCCTTGGTGCGCACGAACATCAACGTGCGGCCCGCGCTGCGCGCAATCGCCGCCGCCACCCGCACCTTGTCCATGTGATGGACCTTGAGGAACCGGTGCTCCATCGTGTCGATGGTCTCACCGTCCATCACGACTTCGTGGCGGGTCGGGTCGTTCATGTAGCTGTCGACCAGGGTGGCGATCTGGCCGTCGAGGGTCGCCGAGAACAACGACGTCTGGCGGGTATTCGGCACCTCGCGCATGATGCGCCGCACCTGGGGGAGAAACCCCATGTCGGCCATCTGGTCGGCCTCGTCGATCGTGACCGTCTCGATCGCGTCGAGCCGCACCTTGCCCCGCTCCATCAGGTCGATGAGCCGGCCCGGGGTGGCGACGACGATCTCGGCCCCTGCCGCCAGGGCGCTGATCTGCCGCTTCATGGGCGAGCCGCCGTAGACCGACACCAGCCGCAGTCCCCGCACCTCCGCGAGCTGTCGCACCACTTCCGACACCTGAACCGCCAACTCCCGGGTGGGGACCAGCACGAGAGCATGCGGCCGTCTCGGTTCGGCCTTCCCCAGGCGCTGCACCATCGGGAGCCCGAACGCCAGCGTCTTCCCCGACCCGGTCTGGGCCTTGCCGCAGACGTCGTGTCCTGCCAGAGCGTCCGGAATGGCGAGCTGCTGGATGGGAAACGGATGTTCGATGCCCTGGCGGGCGAGTTCTGAGCGGAGGTCGTCGGCGACTCCGAGGTCGGCAAACGAGGTGGTGGTGGCTTCGGTCGACGCGGTGGCCAAGCAGTGCTCCTCAGTCAAGATGAGGCGAGGTGACGGCCCGATGAAGAAGAACCGCCGCCCTCAAGATAGTGCCCTGGGCAACACAATCCGGCATTCGATCCCCGATTCGCGTCAATGTCGCGATTCCAACTCGGCGTTCAGCTCGGCTCCCACCAGCACGACGAGCCCAGAGAGGAAGAACCACAGCAGCAGCACGATGGCGGTGCCGAGCGCCCCGTAGGTGGCGTTGAAGCTGTTCACCCGGCTGGTGTAGAAGGAGAAGCCGAACGTCACGGTGATCCACAGCACCGCTGCCACCAAGGCGCCGGTCGAGAGCCACGGTGACCGCCTCGCGGGGCGGTTCGGCGCGATCTTGTACAAGACACCGAGCCCCGCCACGACGGCGACGAAGATGGCGGGCCAGCGCCCCAGCTCGATGAGGCGCCGCACCTCGCGGCGGGCGCCGAGGTGGCCGGCCAGATCGGGGAGGAACGTCACCACGGCGGCGCTCGCCACCACGAAGACCATGCTCCCGAGCGTCAGCAGCAGGGCGATCCCCCGCAGCAGCAGGAACGGGCGGTCCTCCTCGGTGTCGTAGGCGATGTCGATGCCCACCATCAGCGACTTGATCCCGGCCGACGCCGACCACAGCGCCCCGAGGATGCCGAGCCCGGACGCCACACCCAGCCCGGTCCCGGAGGTCTGCACGATGGCGTTGAGTTGCGTCTTCACGATGGAGGCGATCTCCCCGGGCAGGGCCGAGGTGAGGCTGTCGAGGTGAGCGGCGACCTGATCCGGGGTCAGCACGATGCCGTAGATCGAAACCGCGGCGATGGCAGCAGGAAACACGGCGAGGAAGGCGTAGTACGAGAGGCTCCCCGCCAGCATCGTGAGATGGTGCTCCCGGATGCGCTCCATGGTGCCGGCGAGGATCTGGCGAATCTGCCCCCATCGCTCATTGCGGGACGGCGCGTGGCGGACGGTGCCCGTGGCGGGGCCGGGACCCGGCACGGGCCGGTGTGGCTTGCCGAAGAGTGCCCCGACCGCGGTGAGGATCGCGAGACCGGCGAGCAGCCAGGAGAGCAGCCGCTTCACGGCGCGGCTCGTCGCCGGCCATGGCGCCGTCCCAGCAGGTAGGTGGCGAGGGCGAGTCCGGCCGCCCCGGTCGAGGCGGTGGTGAGCCGCACCACCTTCTTGCGGGTCCGGCTGAACTCCACCACGGGCCAGCCGCGGGAAGCCGCTACCCGAGCCAGAGCGGTGTCCGGATTCACCGCCACCGGGTGCCCTACCAGCTCGAACATGGGGAGGTCGCCGGCCGAGTCGCTGTAGCCGTAGCAGAGATGGAGGTCGTAGCCCCGTGTCGCGCACAGCTCGGCCACCGCCGCCGCCTTCCCCGGCCCGTAGCAGAACGGCGCCGCCAGGCGACCGGTGTAGACGCCGTCGACGATCTCTGCCACGGTGCCGATCGCCCCGGTCATGGCGAGGGCGGCGGCAAGCGGCTCCAGGATCTCGACCGGTGACGCCGAAATGATGTAGGTGTCACGCCCCGCCTCGTGATGAAGGTCGACGAGCCTCTGGGCCTCACGCCGCACGTCGTCGAGGAGCCGTGGGACCACCTGTTCGGCGAGCGCCTCGAGGTCGGCGCGGCGATGCCCCACGATCCGCGACAAAGTGGCGTCCCGTACCTGCTCGGTGGTGTCGTCGGAGGCTCCCGAAAGCCGGAACTTGACGGCGCTGAACAGGTCACGCAGCAGTTGCCGGGTGGGGAGCGAGCCGTTGCGCCACGCCACCAGGCCCGCCACGTACAACGAGGATCCCCCGATGAGGGTGCGATCGAGGTCGAAGAAGGCGGCTCCCCGGCGAGCGGCGTCGGTGCCGCTGCTCACTGCCATCCTCCCGGTTGCAGCGCGGCGGCGCCTCGGAGGACGGCTGGGGCGATGCCCACCGCCTGGGGCAGGATCTGCTCGGCGTAGAAGCGGGCGGTCGCCACCTTGGCGTCGAGCCAGGCGTCGGGGGCACCGGCGGTGAGGCGATGGGCGGCCAGGGCCCCCTTGGCCAGCACGGCACCGCCTGCGACGACCCCGAAGAGGC
>CAYUDA010000070.1:0-7964 GCA_964443425.1 uncultured Acidimicrobiaceae bacterium | reverse complement strand
CAAGACGTCGCCGACCCCAAAGGCGGCGTCTTCAAGGCATCGACCGGTCTCACCGCGGAGTACGGGCCGCACCGTTCCTTCAACGCCCCAATCTCCGAGGCCCTCATCGTGGGGGTCGGCATCGGGATCGCAGCCGCCGGGGGCCGGCCCATCATCGAGATCCAGTTCGCCGACTTCATCCACCCCGCCTTCGACCAGATCGTCTCCGAGCTGGCCCGGATCCATTACCGCAGCAACGGGCGTTGGACGGTGCCGATGGTGATCCGGGCGCCCTACGGCGGCGGAATCCACGGCGCCCTCTACCACTCGCAGTCGATCGAGTCGTTCTACGCCCACGTCCCCGGGCTCAAGGTGGTCGTTCCGTCGACCCCGGCCGACGCCAAGGGGCTGCTCTGGTCGGCGGTGGAAGACCCCGATCCGGTGCTGGTGCTGGAGCCGAAGAAGCTCTACCGGCTCGCCGAGGGGCCCTGTCCCGCCGGTGAGTACCGGATACCGATCGGTAAGGCGGCGCTGCGGCGCATCGGTGACGACCTCACCATCGTCGCCTACGGCACCATGGCTCACTTCGCCCTCGAAGCCGCCCAGCGGCTCGCCGAGGAGGGGGTGGACGCCAGCGTGCTCGACCTGCGCTCGTTGCGTCCCCTCGACTGGCCCTCCATCGAGCTGGCGGTGCGCTACAACGGAAAGATCCTGATCGTGCACGAAGACACCATGTTCGGCGGCTTCGGAGCCGAGATCGCAGCCCAGGTGGCCGAGAAGGCCTTCGAGTGGCTCGACGCGCCGATCCAACGCTACGCCGCCCCCGAGGTGCCGGCGTTCCCGTTCGCTCCCGGTCTGGAAGACGCGGTCTTCCCCTCGGTGGAGGGCATCATGGACCGCGCCGCCGCCCTCGCCGCCTACTAGGGAACCGGGGGCCGCTGCGAGACGTCTCACTCCTCGAGAGGAGTCCTCTGTGACGGTCGACAAGCACACTCCGGGCTTCGCCGAGGTGTACGCCGTGCACCGCGGCGACCTCTACCGGGCGCTGGTCCTGATCACGGGGAACCGTGACCTGGCAGTCGACGCCGTCGACCATGGCTTCTCCCGCTGGCATCGCCGACTCGGTCGCGGCGGCGCCGACCCGGAACGCCAGATCCTGCGCCACGCGCTGGCGTGGACCCGGCGCCGTCGGAGAGGGGGACGGGCCGAGATCCAAGGGTTCCGCCTCCCGGGCGCTGCTCCCCCCGCCGGTGGCCAACCGCTCGTGGAACGCTTCGAGCGCCTCGGCGGCGACGACCGTGCCCTGCTGACCCTCCGGCACTACCTCGGCTGGGACGACGCCGCCGTCGCGGCCGCCCTCCGGCAGGATCCGGGTGACGTCCCGTCCCGGCTCGAGGCCGCCGAGGCTCGCCTCGGCCCCGACGCGGCCGACCTCGACGGCGTGCTGGCGACCCACGCCGCCGGGTTCCCCGAGCCGCTCGACCGGATGGAGAGCTCGCGCCGGCGAGGCGCCGGACAGCGCGTCCTGACCGTGCTCGGCCTGGTCCTGCTGGGGATCGCCGTGGTGGGGGGTGCCGCCTTCGGCGTGACCGTGCTGACCGGGAGCGACGGCGCACCCGCTGAGGCCGTCTCCGCGACGACCGTCGCCGGAGGCGCGCTCTCGATCGATCCCACCGAGGTCGATTGGATCGAGGTCCCGCTGGGGATCCTCCAGGGGGAGGTGGCCTTCATCACCCACGGTCCTGCCGGATTCGCCGCCCTCGTCCACGACTACAGCCGCGGCGACGGTCAGACCCTGCTGATGCTGTCCGAGGATGGCCTGGAATGGACCGGCGGAATCACCCCCCAACCGTCCGGTGACGGCTGGGTGGGTTACCTGGCGGCCACCGGCGACCGCTACGTGACCCTCGGCAGCAGTTGGGGTCGAGCCGGAGGCGGCGAGATCCCGATCGTCTCGACCTCGACGGACGGCGTCGCGTGGGAGTCGGTGGAGCTGGCCAGCGACGACAGCCTCGAGATCGATGGGATGGTCATCCCGCTCTCCACCTCCGCCTATGGGATCGTCGGGGACGCCTCCGGGCTCACCGTCTTCGGCAGCCAGTACGGCGAGTTCGACGTCATGAGCATCGTCGAGGAGGCGCTCCCACCCGGGGCCTCGATGGAGATGGGATGGACGGTGGAGGACGACGAACTCGTCCTCATGGACTCCGACGGCTCGGTGGCTTCCCGCCACTCCGCCGCCGATCTCGGGATCGATCCCCTGCTCCTGTCGCTGCTGGGCGGGGGACGCCCCGTCGTCTGGACGTCGAAGGATGCGACGGAATGGACCCGGGAGTATCCCGACCTCCCCACCGGTCAAGGCTTCGGCCAGGTCGCTTCTGTCGGAGACGCCACGGTCGCCATGATCTACGGGAGGTTCAACCCCGAACTGTGGACCACCAGTGGGGACGGCACGTGGGACCATGCCGCTCTACCGGCGACCGCCGTGGTGGCGGGGGTGACGACGGTCTCTGGGCGCCTCGTCGCCTACGGCTCCGCCGGAGGTCGCGCTGCCGTCTGGGTCTCCGACGACGGGACCGCCTGGGAGCCGGTCGGTGACCAGGTGGCGTTGGGCGGTCTGACCATCGACGCCCTGTTCGGCTCCGCCGGCGGGGTGGTCGCCCTCGCCCGCGGCAACCCGCTCGCTGGAATCGAGCCTGTGGTGATCTCGGTGGGCGACTTCGAGATCACCGTGCAGGGCGACGGCCGGCTCGTCGTCACCGACGCCGACGGCGTCACTGTCGCCGACGTGTACGACGATGACCTCACCCCACGGGACGACGGCAGCGTCGTTATCCCGGACCCGGAGACCGGGGAGCCCCTCGTCACCGTCAGCCCGGCCGCGCTCGACCAAGCCCGCGAGCAGCAGCTCGTCGGGCTGGTGGGCGCCGGCTCCGACGCCGCGTTGGGCACCTCGTCGACGGTGCTGCTCTCCACCGATCTCGAACACTGGACTGCCATCTCGCTGTCCGACACCATCGGCGACGGCTTCTACCCGAGCAGCGCCGCCTTCGACGGCGCCACCGTGGTCCTCACCGGCTGGCGGGAGACGGGTCCCTTCGACAGCACCGGCCCCACTCCCTCCGTGTGGGTCGCCGATCTGAGCGGAGACTGACCACGCGGCCCGCTCTATCCTCGCCGCGACATGGGATTCAACATCCGAGTGGCGAGGATCGAAGACAAGAGCGCCATCGCGCCCTTCACCCGCGCAACCTTCTGGTGGGGTGACTATGTCTACGACGTGTTCGAGTCGTGGCTCGACGATCGGGGCGGACGGCTTCTCGTCGCCACCGACGGCACCGACACCGCGGTGGCGGTGGGCCGGGGCGTGCTCGTCTCGCCGAACGAGGCGTGGGTGGAGGGGATCCGGGTGCGCCCGGACCGGCGCCAGGAGGGGGTGGCAGCCGCCATCGCCCGCGATGTGATCGGTTGGTCGCGGGACGAGGGAGCCGACGTGGTGCGGTTCGTGGTCGAGGAGGGCAACACCGCTTCGATGGCCCTCGCCCGCAGCCTCGGGATGCGGGCGGTGAGCCGCTGGGACCGCGCCGGGCGTCCCGTGGAGGCTGCCCCTCCGGTCACCAGCGGGAACGGCGGGAAGCGGGTCCCGGCACGGGAGCGGCTGCGCCCCGCCCACTCCTCCGAGGCCGAGCCGGCCTTCGTGTCGTGGCGCTCGGGAGCGCTGCTGCGGGCCGCTCGCGGCCTGTTCATGGTGGACTGGCGGTGGCGCATCCTCGAGATGGACGACCTGAGGATCGCCGAACAGCGCCGCCGGCTCTACGCCTCCCGGGCCGGGTGGGCGCTGGTCGACACCTCCTCGGAGCAACTCGAGGTCGGCTGGCTCGAGACCGGACCTGACGACGCCGCCGACTTCGCCCGGGCTCTGGTCGACCTCAGCATCGAAGCCGGGGCCGTGAGCCTGGAGGCGGTGTATCCATCGGCGCCGTGGCTCACCGCCGCCTTCGAGAGCGCCGGATGCGAGATCCACCCGCTCGTGGTGTGGGAGCTGCCGCTCTGAGCCGGGACCCTCTCAGCCGGTGCCGGACCGCTGCAGCGTCTCCCAGTAGAGCTCGATCGGATGGGCGATCCGGTACTCGGCCTCGAGATGGAAACGGAGCTGCATCTCGCATCCGGGGTTGGCGGAGGCGACGATGAGCGCCCCGGCACCGGCGATCTGGGCGGCCTTGCGCCGGCCCAGCTCGTCGGCCATCGCCGGCTGTTGGGTGAGGTAGAGGCCGGCCGCGCCACAGCACAACCCGTCGGGATCGATCTCGACCGGTTCGTAGCCGGCCGCCCGCACGATGGCCCGGGGTGCCGCCACGATCCCTTGCACGTGGCGCAGGTGGCACGGATCCTGCATCGCCACCCGACCCTGCCCAGCCGGGAACGCCGGGAGGCGCCCGGCGCCGATCAGGTCTGCCACCAGCTCGGTGACGTCGCGCACCCGTCCCGCCAGCTCGGACCCACCCTCGACCCATGCGCCGTACTCCTTGAGATGGGCCGAGCAGCCGGCGGCGTCGGCCACGATGAGGTCGGCGCCGGAGAAGGCGGCGAGGTTGCGCCGGGCGAGCCGCTCGGCGTCGGCGGTGGCCCCCTCGTGGGCGGCGAGTGCCCCGCAGCAGGTCTGCCCGCCCGGCGTGTCGACCTGGAACCCGGCGGCTTGCAGCACCCCCCGGGTGGCGTCGTGGACGCCGGGGAACCAGTGCTCCATGACACATCCCCTCACCAACGCCACCCGTTCCACCCCGACAGGGGTCGCGACCGGCGACGCGGGAGGGGAAGGCGGCATCACTCGCCTTGACGGCACAAGCTGCTGGCGGCGCAGCCCGCCGATCCGCCGCAGCATCCCCGGGAGGCGGCGCCCCAATCCGAGCCGCTGCACGATGGCGACCGCCGCGGTGGCGAGGGTGAGCAGCGGCCGGCTGGGAAGCACCCGTCCGACGACGAGCCGTCGCAGCCTCCTCCGCAAGCCGGGGCGCTGCACCGCCAGCTCGGCGCGGGCCCCCTCCATCATGGCGCCGAAGGGCACCAGCGACGGGCACACCGCCTCGCAGGCCCGGCACTGCAGGCACAGCTCCATGATGCCCTCGAAGGTGGCGTCGATCGGGAAGGAGCCGTCGGCGACGGCGGCCATGGCGGCGATCCGGCCCCGCGGCGACGCCACCTCGTCGCCGGTGACCCGGAAGGTGGGGCAGTGCGGCAGGCACAGCCCGCAGGTGACGCAGGCGTCGAGCTGACCCGGGGTCGGGGCGAGGGTGGTGGCCCACGGCATCACAGACCACCCGGAAGGCGTCCGGGGTTGGCGACCCCGACCGGATCGAAGGCGGCCTTCACCCTTCGTTGCAGGTCGAGCGAGGCAGGCGGGGTGCCCCACGGATCGAACGCCTCGACGTAGCCGTCGGGAGCGGCCGCCACCACCAGCGCTCCCCCCTGGGCCTCGGCCCAGCGGCGCACCTCCGCCAGCGCTCCCAGGTCCGGGGTGTCGTCGCCGAAGCGGACTTCACCGACGCCGTGGGCGGCGAGGAAGGTGTGATCGAGACGGCGGACCCGGGCAACCGCCTCCGCGGTGAGCCGGGCCGGGACCCGCAGCACGAACCGGTGGAGGGCGTCGATCGGGGACGGCCAGTGCAGGCCCTCCGTCACGTCACCCCCAAGGGCGGTGACCTGGGCCTCGATCTCGTCGCTGGTGGCCGCAAGGTAGACGGAGACGCCGGCGGGGTCCTCGATCACGGCGAGGGGACGGAACGCCGCCCCGGCCTGAGCGGGATCGTCGAGCCGGACGGTGACGGCGCGTCGCCCCAGCGGCCACAGCTTGAGACAGACCCGGCCGATCAGTCCCAGCGACCCGAACGATCCGGCGGCGAGGCGGGGCAGGTCGTAGCCGGTGACGTTCTTGACCACCGGCGCCCCGCCGCGGACGAGACGACCGTCGCCGGTGGCGAACAGCACCTCCAGCATGCGGTCCCGAACGGGCCCGTAGCGGAGCCGGCGCCAGCCGGAGATCCCGGCGGCAATCGTGCCGCCCACCGTGGCCGCGCCGGCGTCCTCGGGCAGCACCGCGGTCTGGCCGCCCTCGGCGAGCGTCTCCTCCAGCTCCGCCACCGGGCAGCCGGCCTCGACGATCACGGTGAGGTCGTCGGGCTGCCAGTCCACGATCCGGTGCAGCGCCCGGGTGGAGAGCACGACGTCGGGGGTGACCGGATAGCCCATGCCCTGGTGGGTCCCGGCTCCGAACAGCAGCACGGTGAGGCGGTGGCGGGAAGCAAACTCCATGACGGCAGCGGCCTCGTCGAGTGATCGGGGCGCCGCGTGGATGTCCGCCTCCGGAGCGCCCGGGATCTCGGCGGTCACCACAGCCGGGAGCAGCTTGGCGAGTTCGGCCCGGATCGAGGTCACGAGGCCTCCTCCGGGACGAAGTCGAAGTCGTGGCAGCGGGAACCCGCCGGCAGTACCTTCCCCGGGTTGAGAACCCCGTCGGGATCGAAGGCGGCCCGGAGACGAGCTTGGGCGTCGAGGTCGACCGGGTCGAATACCCGCGTCATCAGGTCCCGTTTCTCGAGGCCCACCCCGTGCTCGCCGGTGAGGACCCCGCCGGCTGCGATCCCGGCCATCATCATTTCCTCGGCGGCGGCGTGCACCACCGCGAGCATGCCGGGCTCACCGGCGTCGAAGGAGATGAGCGGGTGGAGATTGCCGTCCCCGGCGTGGTACACGTTCATCATCTTCAGCCCGTGGCGAGCCGCGATTTCGTCGACCCGGTTGGAGACCTCGACGAGGCGGGTACGGGGGACGACGATGTCGTGCAGGTAGTAGTCGGGAGCGGCCTGGGCGATCGCCCCGAAGGCGCTCTTGCGGGCCCGCCACCAGAGGGCACGCTCCGCCTCGTCGGCGGCGATGCGCACCGTGGTGGCTCCCGCGGTCGTGGCGTGGTGGGCGACGATCGCTGCTTCCTCGGCGACGCCGGCGGGGTGGCCGACGACCTCGGCGATGAGTACGGACCCGGCGTCGGTGGGGAGGCCGGCGTGGAGGTAGTTCTCGACCGCCCTCACCATGCCGGCGCCCATGATCTCGAGAGCGGCGGGGACGACGCCGGCGGCGATGACTCCCGAGACGCAGGCGGCGGCCGCCCCCATTTCGGGGAACCCGAGGAGCAGGGTGCGCACCTGCGGAAAGTCCGCGGTGAGCTTCACGAGGATGCGGGTGATGATCCCGAGGGTGCCTTCCGAGCCGACCGCCACCGCGCGGAGGTCGAGGCCGATCGGATCGGGTGCCGCCCCTCCGAGGACGACGACGTCGCCGTCGGCGGTCACCATCTCCACCGCCAGCACGTGGGCGACGGTGGTGCCTTCGGCCAGGCAGTGGGGACCCCCTGCGTTGCAGGCGACGTTGCCGCCGATGGTGCTGGCGGACTGCGACGACGGGTCGGGGGCGAAGTGCAGCCCGTCGCCGGCGGTGTGGCGGCTCAGGTCGAGGTTGATGACGCCGGCGCCGACCCAGGCGGTACGGCTCGCCACGTCTACCTCGCCGATCTCGTCCATGCGAGTGGTCACGATCAGCAGCGACGGTTCCACCGGGACGGCCCCGCCGGCGAGCCCGGTGCCGGCGCCCCGGGGAACGATGGGGACGCCGTGGCGACGGGCGAGCCGCACGCACTCCTGCGCCTCGGTGGTGGTCTCGGGGAGGGCGACGACCTTCACCGGACCTCTCGTCACCCCGGCGTCCTTGTCGTAGAGACGCAGCTCGAGGGGGTGAGCCCGCACCCGCTCCGGCCCCAGTAGCGCCCGCAACTCGGCCACCATCGACATGGCCGGCAGACTACCGGCCGCTGCGGGGTCACTTGCGGGATGCGGCGTCGCTCGTCGTGGCTCACTACGATCGGGGCGAGGCGAAGGCGAGGTCATGCCGGTCACCATCAGCGCCACCCCCAATCCCAACGCCGTCAAGTTCAC